>JAWOHX010000153.1:0-8240 GCA_046484975.1 Clostridia bacterium | reverse complement strand
CTCAAAGACCCTCAAGGCGTTCAGAAACGATCATGTCTTCGTGGGAACGCACAACCGGGAGGATGTGCGGAAAGGTTTTGCCAAGCTGGATTTCATGAAGCAGGCGATGCCAAAGGAAGGGGAATGCGTGGTTGTTGATTCGAACCAGCTCCATGCTGTGTGCCTGGAGAAAAAGCTCAACCACCTCATTTACATCGGCTTTGCCATCAACTGGTGCCTGCAATACAACCCCGGGAACATGAATGACATGGCGGACAGGGGTTTTTTATGTTCCACCGTACGAGAGGCCGTCACGGCGGTGGAGAACAGGGAATCCGCCAGGCTGGAGGCGCACAAGGAATACGCACTCTGGGTGACAGCCCTGAGAAACGGCTTTGTTTTCAATCTGGATGATCTCCTGGAACACCTTTGAAAAGAGGCTTTTTCATTCTATGGCGTAAGGATTTAATATTTCAGGGTTATAAATTAAAATATTTAATTTCACATCCATCATACTTAATCATTTATTAATGTTAGATGAATATCAAATTATCTATTGCATTATACATTTAACACGTATATAATGTGGTTGGTTGGAAAAAGAAGATATTCATGAAAGGAGGAAAGAGAAATGAGACACTACGATCTGAAAACCTTTTGCAGGGATGAAGGACTGAATTATACCTGCCTGATGGCGGAAGCCGGAAAAGCAAACTTCCTCAGGACCCAGGCGGGAAGGCTGACATCATCATTGAACAAGGTATTGACGGGTGCAATATTCACGAGAAGGCATGTCGGTGGAAATATGATGGCCAGGAGGTAAGACAGGATGAAACAAGTATTCGTTCATGAACTCAATCCACTTTTTGACATGATCATCTCCCTCAAGCGTATTGCGAACAATGATTCTTTCGAGAAGAACTATTTCGAGGCCGCGGCCTATACATCCAGCGACAGGATCCTTGAAATACTTTCGGAAATCGAGGGAAAACTATCCAGATACTTCAAACAAGAGCTCAAATTGTTCTTCAACGATCAATTGAGCTTTTATTCCGTTCTCTGGAGGCTCATCCTGAGGAAGGAGTTGAAAAGCTTCCAGGAGATCATGAATGCTCTGGCGGCGGATGACCCCGCAGACATTCGCAGATGCATGCTGGAAGACTGCATCATCAAGGAATGCTTCAGTGGCAATGGCGAGAACAAGGACATGGTTGATGAAGTGTTCAACAACAAGGAAAAATTCTATGAAGTGATGAACCAGAACACCACCCTTTCCCAGGAGGACAAAGAAAAAATATTTGAGATATATGAATATCCAGAGGACAACAAGGAAAGGTTTATCAGACTATTGGAGAGATACCATGAGATCTATCAGGCATATGACCAGGAGCTTTTCACCGTCACCAGCGCAATCATGGAGAAAAGCAGGAAATTGTGTGCAAAAAACCCGGATAAATTCCTCACGGAATTTCTGAAACTCAAAGGCTCATTTGTCTGTAAAACAGCCAGGACCAGGCTGATCCCCAGTTATTTTGCGGAAATCCTCATATACATTCCCCTGGCCAATGACGAACACTGCATACTGGTATATGGCACCGACATCGAGAAGAAAAGGTCCCTTGAGAAGAAAACAGAGGAACGGCGCCAATTCTTCAAGATATTCTCGGAGGAAAAAAGGGCCGAGCTGATCAAGAAGCTGTCCAAGCATACCTATTATGGCAATGAGATCGCCCAGGAACTCAACCTGACCAGCGCCACCGCCTCCTACCATTTGTCCATGTTGCAAGGCATCGGCATCGTGGAGCTGCAAAAGGAAGGAAACAGGATTTACTATTCCCTGAACAAGGAGGTCCTGAAGAATCTCTTCGACAAGGCCTATGAGGACCTGACGGACTGACTCTTCTTCATATAACTCCTTCAACGATCGAGAAAGGCCTGATGACGACAGGCCTTTTTCCTGCCCGGAGGTGTGGTATAATGGAGGGGAAGGAAAAACAATGAAAAGAGGTGCGCCAATGAGGAAGACGAAAATCATCTGCACCTTGGGGAAATCCGTTGAGAACCGGATGGAGGAACTCATCGTTGCAGGCATGAATGCCGCACGGGTCAATCTTTCCCATGAAACCTATGAAATCCACCAGAAAAGGATCGACGAACTGAAAAGAGCCCGAAAGGCCCTTGGCAAGCCCATCCCGCTGATCATGGACACAAAAGGGCCTGAGATCCGCACCGGGCCCCTGGAGAAGACCCTGAAGCTAAAAATCGGCCAGGAATTCGTGCTGGCCTGCGACGACAGGACGGGCAGTGAAAGCTGTGTGTCCATCAGTTATGAGGATTTGTACAAGTATGTGAAGCCGATGGACAACATCTTCATCGATGACGGTAGGATACGACTACAGGTGGAACGGATCGATGGCAAAAGAATCATCAGCAGGGTTCTTGCGGGAGGGGATCTGAGCAGCAGGAAAGGGATCAACATCCCCATGGTGGAAACCCACATGGAGTTCCTGAGCCTGCAGGATGAGCAGGACATCCGCTTTGCCATGGACAATGAATTCGACCATATCGCCCTTTCCTTTGTCAGCAACGGGGAGAATGTTCAGAAGGTACGGCAGATCCTGGCGAAGGCGAATCATTCAGACATCAGGATCATTGCGAAGATTGAAAATAAAAATGCCATCGACAACATCGACGAGATCATTGAGGTCTGCGACGGCATCATGGTGGCAAGGGGTGACATGGGGGTGGAGATTCCACTGGACCAGGTTCCGGTGGTGCAAAAAAAGCTGATCCGGAAATGCTACCTGAAGGGGAAGCCGGTGATTACCGCCACACACATGCTGGAATCCATGACGGACAGTCCGGTGCCCACCCGGGCGGAGGTCTCGGATATCGCCAACGCGGTCTATGACAGCACCAGCGCCCTGATGCTCTCCGGCGAGACCGCCATCGGGAAATACCCGGTGGAAGCGGTAAGGACCATGGTGAGAATCATCGAGACCACGGAAAACGACATCGATTATAAAAAGAAGTTTTTTTCGGAGGAATGGAACAACCCACAAAGGAAAATCGTGGATGCCATCGGCCGGTCCAGCACCGTCGCGGCTTTTGAGCTCAAGGCAAAGGCCATCCTGGTCATCACGAGGACCGGAAATTCCGCCAGGATGATCTCCCGGTACCGCCCCGAGTGTCCCATCATCGCCATCGCAATCGACAAGAGGGTGGAGCGGCAGCTGAACATGTCCTGGGGAATCACACCAGTCTATACAGAATATATTTCTGAAGCGGAGAAGCTCTTCGAGAATGCCATCGGTTGCGCCAGGAAGACAGGCCTCATCCGGAAAAATGATACAATCGTCATCACCGCAGGGCTTCCCACGGGCATCGGGGGAAGGACCAACATGCTGAAAATCCATGTGGTGGGGGAGACAGCATTGTAGAAAAAGCCTGATGTACCCGATTCTTTTTCACCGGACACACTCCGGAAAGGAGAATTTGTGTCAGAATGGCTGCTTTTTAAAAAATTATGTTGCATTCCATCAAGAAATGTGATAGATTCTCTAAGGAAGTCATTTGAAAACTTGAATGGATTGATTTTATTAAGACAGAGCCTCTTGTATTATTCGGGAGTAAGATGTTTTAGAAATCTTATCCGAATAAAAAAGGAGGTATTTTATAATGGCAGATAAGAATCTACAGTGCAGGGATTGCGACGCAAATTTTGTTTTCACGGAAAACGAGCAGGCTTTTTACAGAGAGAAAGGGTTCGAGAACGAACCGCAGAGATGTCCTGATTGCAGAGCAGCAAAGAAACAAGCCAGAGGCGGAAACAGAGGCGGCGGATTCGGAAGAACCGATCGCGAGATGTTCCCAGCTGTTTGCGCAGAATGCGGAAAGACAACCACGGTTCCTTTCAAACCCAACAACGAGAAACCCGTTTACTGCAAAGACTGCTACCAGCCCAGAGGCAGATAACAACAGAAAATTGTTATGAAGCAAACCTCATTTTTGTCGAGCAATCCTCAAAAGTGAGGTTTTGTATTAGAGGGCATGAGGAATGAAAGGGAGTCATCCATGAACAAGGAAATCAAGAAATACATGAGAAAGAAAAACGAGGAGGCATTGAAAGACACAGGGAAGGTTTCACATCAACGCCGGGACAACACCTTTCACTGCTATTCCGTGAAGCTTCATGCGTTCCTGCAATCCAACGGTCTGGAACCGGTGAGCGAGAAGAGGCACCAAAAGACCCACAAGATTGCCTTCATCTATGAAAAGACAAAAAAATTGGATCAGCTGCTGACCCAATGGACCAATAACAAAGACCGGGCTGAGAAACCGGATGCCTCCGGTTAAGGGCAGGGTCATCACGGGAGCCGGTTGCGTTTCTGCATGCTGAGCTCTTTTTTCCGCATCCGGATGGTTTTGGGCGTGATCTCCACCAGCTCGTCGTCAGCGATGAACTCGATGCATTGCTCCAGGCTCAATGTCCGGATGTTCACGATGTCCCTGGCTTCCTCGGAACCAGAAGCCCTCATGCCGGTGAGGTGCTTTTTTTTGCACACGTTGATGTTCAGGTCCTCCGCCTTGGCATTCTCTCCCACGATCATACCCTCATATACCTTCGTCTTGGCATCGATGAAGAGCGTACCCCTTTTCTGGGCGTAAAAGAGCCCATATGTGATGGCTTCCCCGGTCTCATAGGCAATCATGGATCCTCGCGGACGCTTGATCACCTCATGCCGGTAAGGCGCGAACCTGTCAAAGGTATGGTTCATGACTGCGGTGCCCCTGGTGTCCGTGAGCATCTCGGAGTAGTAGCCGATGAGGTTCTTTGCGGGAATGCTGAACTCCAGGCGCGTGGAGCCTTGCATTCCCTGCTCCATGGTGAGGAGTTCCCCTTTCCTGGCCCCGATTTTTTTCATGACGGTACCGACGAACTCATCCGCCACATCGATGATGAGGTATTCCAGCGGTTCGTGCTTTTCACCATCGATTTCCTTGATGACCACAACAGGGCGGGAAACCTGGAACTCGTATCCTTCCCGGCGCATGGTCTCGATGAGGATGGACAGGTGGAGTTCCCCCCGTCCCAAGACCTTGAAGGAGTCGGTGGATGAGGTTTCCTCAATATGCAGACTCACATTGTTCTCCAGTTCACGAAAAAGCCGCTCCCGCAGGTGCCTGGAGGTCACAAAGGTGCCCTCTGTGCCTGCGAAGGGGCTGTTGTTGACGCTGAAGATCATGGAAATGGTGGGTTCGTCAATGTCCACGAAACTCACCGGATCGGGATGATCCAGATGGCAGATGGTGTCTCCGATGTTGATGCCCATAAGCCCGGATACGGCCACGATGTCCCCGCAACCGGCCTCCAGGGCTTCTTCCTTCTTCATGCCGGCAAAAGTATATAGCTGGGAGATCCTTGAGATTTCCCGGTCGCTGTTTTTTTTGCAGACCGATACATCCATGCCTTCCCTTGCCTTGCCCCGGGTGATTTTTCCAATCCCGATTCTTCCCACGTACTTGTCGTAATCAATGCTGGAGATGGGACATTGGAAAGGACCCGCAGAATCGCCTGAGGGAGGAGGGATGCTGTGGATGATGGCCTCCAGGAGGGGCTGTACGGAGACCGGGGTTTCGCCAAGCTTCCGGATTGCATAGCCTTCCTTGGCGGAGACGAACAGGATGGGGAAATCCAGCTGGTGGTCCTCGATGTTGAGGCTGATGAACAGGTCGATGATCTCGTCATGGACCTGTTCTGCCCGGGAATCCACCCGGTCCACCTTGTTGATGACCACGATGGGAACAAGGTCCAGTTCCAGGGCCTTGCGCAGGACGAAACGGGTCTGGGGCATGGGTCCCTCGAAAGCGTCAACCAAAAGGAGCACGCCTTCCACCATTTTCAAAACCCTTTCCACTTCCCCCCCAAAGTCGGCATGGCCGGGAGTATCGATGATGTTGATCTTGGTGTCCTTGTATCTGACGGAGGCATTCTTGGAGTAGATGGTGATTCCCCGTTCCCTTTCCAGGTCGTTGGAGTCCATGACCCTCTCCGTGAGAGCCTGGTTGGCTCTGAAGATGCCGCTTTGCCTTAACAAGACATCCACGAGGGTTGTCTTCCCGTGGTCCACATGGGCGATGATGGCGATGTTCCTGATGTTCTCATTGGTTTTCAAAAGGTCTTGTCCCTGCTCTCCATAAGATTTTTGCACATGAACGAATTATATTCATTCCATGGAATAAAGGCAATCTTTTTATTGCGACGCTTCAGAGGATCCGCGTCACCTTGTAGCCTGCCTCCTCAACCGCCTCCGACAGCACCTTGTCCGGCACTTCCTTTTTCAGCTCCAGGGTGGCCATCTTCTCCTCCAGGGATACCCGGACATTCCGGACACCCTTGATGCCGGACAGGGCTCGGGTGACATGGTTCACGCAGTGCATGCAGGTCATTCCTTCTATGGACAGTTCTTTCTTCATGGTTTCACGCTTCCTTTCTTTCGGTTGTCATCCGGCCGAAAGGCCTTCAGCCGGAGAGCATTGAGCACGACGCTGACGGAACTGATGCTCATGGCCGCCGCAGCAATCTCAGGGCTCAGCCTGATGCCCAGGGAGGGATAGAGCAGGCCGGCAGCAATGGGAATCAACAGGATATTGTAGATGAACGCCCAGAAAAGGTTCTGGCGGATGTTGGTCAGGGTCTTTTCGCTCAACCGGATGGCGGTGGGTACATCCAGCAGGTCATTCCTCATCAGGATGATGTCAGCGGATTCGATGGCCACATCGGTTCCGGAACCGATGGCGATGCCGATGTCAGCTGCTGTCAGGGCCGGGGCGTCATTGATTCCGTCCCCCACCATGGCGACGACCCCACCCCGGGCCTTCAGCTGCATGATGGCTTCCGCTTTCTGGGAGGGCAGGACTTCAGGGATGGTCTCATCGATGTCAAGGGAACGTGCCACGGCTTCCGCAGTCCTCCTGTTGTCTCCTGTCAGCATCACAACTTTTCTTCCTGTCGCTTTGATCCTGGCAATGGCTTCCTTGCTGGAGGGCTTGGGGATGTCCATCACGGCGATGAGTCCTTTCAGCTGCCCGTCGATGGCCACATAAAGCAGGGAGTTACCCTTGTCCGTCAGATCGTCCGCCTGTGCCTGATATGCGGATGCAGGGATGTTCTCCTGTTCCAACAGCCGCAGATTCCCGATGACAAGATGTTTCCCGTTGACTTCTGCCATCAGGCCCCTTCCCGGGATGCTTGTGAACAAATTCGTCTCATGCAGGGAAAGTCCGCGCTTGTCGGCTTCCCGGATGACGGCTTCGGCCAAAGGATGCTCGGACATTTTTTCCGCGGAGGCTGCATACACGAGGAGTTCGTCCGCGTCCTCTGCAAGGACCGCGGTGACTGCCGGATTTCCGTAGGTGATGGTGCCGGTCTTGTCCAGCACCACGGTATCGATTTTCCCGGTGCTCTCCAGTATTTCCCCGTTCCGGATGAGAATGCCCAGCTGGGCGCCCCTTCCCGTCCCGGTCATGATGGCGGTAGGGGTGGCAAGACCCAGGGCGCAGGGACAGCTGATCACCAGAACCGTGATGGCGATGGAAAGGACGAAGGAAAAGGATTGGCCCGTCAACGCCCAGACGGCGGCGGACAACAGGGAAATCCCGATCACAGCGGGAACGAAATACCGGCTGATCTTATCCGCAAGCTTGGCAATGGGAGCCTTTTTGTTCTGCGCCTCCTCCACCATTTTAATAATCCGTGCCAGGGTGGTGTCCTCGCCAATCCGGGTGGCCTTCATGAAGACCGCGCCGGATTTGTTGATGCTGGCCCCGGTCAGGGTGTCCCCGGGATTTTTTTCCACGGGGATGCTTTCCCCGGTCAGCATGCTCTCGTCCACGGAGGTGGATCCGGAGGTGACCTGGCCATCAATGGGGATTTTCGCCCCCGGCTTGACCAGAAGGACATCCCCAAGCTGGATCTGCCCGGTGGCAACGATGCTCTCCACTCCGTCCTTCACCAGAATGGCGGTATCGGGTGCCAGTTTCAACAGGGACTGGATGGCACCGGATGTTCGTCCCTTTGCCTTGGCCTCCAGGAACTTACCCACGGTGATGAGCAAAAGGATGATGCCCGCCGTCTCAAAATACAGGTCATGGGCGTATTCCATGGCCAGGGGGTGGTCATTGATGACATAGGCATGGTTGATCCTGAAGAGGGCATAGACGCCGTAGGAAATGGCGGCGCTGGTCCCGATGGCGATGAG
>JAWOHX010000023.1:0-17014 GCA_046484975.1 Clostridia bacterium | reverse complement strand
CGCTGGGCGATACCTGTCAAAGCAGCAACCAGCATGTCGTGGTCCCATTGCTCCAACCCGCTGAGGACCGACTGGATGATTGGAAGCAGCATCCGGGCCTGCTCATGGCTGCTTTTCATCTTCTTGTTCTCGTAGAGGGTTTTATCATATTCCTCCACTCTGTTCAAAAACGAAACGGCCTCTGGAATCTCCCCCAGAACCTCAATCCTTTTTTGTAATACTGCAGCGATTTTCGTGAAATCGAAGGCATTTTCGTCCAGTGTCTTCAAAAGCCAGGGACGGCATACCAGGAGGAATTCCCCCGGGCTCATCCTCCGGATGTATTCACCGCTCATCCAGTTGAGCTTGTCGTAGTCAAAGGTGGAAGGGGAGCGGCTGATCCCTCCCACATCGAATTCCCTCACCAGTTCCTCCAGGGTGAAGAATTCCCTCTCATCGCCCGGGCTCCATCCCAAAAGGCAGATGTAGTTGATGAGGGCCGGGACCAGGTATCCCTCCTCCAGGAGGTCCTCAACAGTGGCGTCCCCCGTCCTTTTTGAAATCTTTTTCCCGCCTTCCTTGACCACCACCGGGAGGTGGACATAGACAGGCAATTCCCAACCGAAGGCTTCATAGAGCAGAATGTATTTCGGAGTGGATGTGATGTATTCGGATCCCCTCACCACATGGGTGATGTTCATGGCGTGGTCATCCACCACATTGGCGAAGTTATAGGTGGGGAAGCCGTCGGATTTGATGAGGACCTGGTCTTCCAGGGTTGCGTTCTCCATGACAATCTCCCCGTAAACCCTGTCCGTGAACCTTGTCTCCCCGGTGGAAGGCATCTTCTGCCGGATGACGAAGGGGTCTCCGTTCTTGATCCGTGCCTCCACTTCCGTTGGTTTCAGTCCCAGGCAGTGACGGTCATATTTCGGCTGAACCCCTTGTCCCTCGCATTCGCTGCGCAGCGCTTCCAGCCTTTCATGGGAGCAGAAACAATGGTAAGCACATCCTTTTTCCACCAGCTGGAGGGCAAGGGGAAGATAGGTGCTTTTTCTTTCGGACTGGACATAGGGGCCGTAAGGCCCGCCGATGTCCGGGCCTTCATCGTGCTTCAGCCCGATGGTCTCCAGTGTCCTGTATATGACCTCCGTCGCCCCTTCCACATACCGCTTCTGGTCGGTGTCCTCAATCCTCAGGATGAATTTCCCTCCGTCTGCCTTCGCAATGAGATATTCATAGAGGGCGGTCCGCAGGTTGCCGATGTGCATATAGCCCGTGGGGCTCGGGGCGTATCTTGTTCTTGTCTCTTTCATGACGGCTGGCTCCTTTAATCTCTCCATATAATATAATTCGGAAAGGGCGAATGACTTGATCAATAAATCCTTTCATTCATCAATCTCCGAAAGCGTCTGTATCCGGTTAATTCGAATGATCTCCATAAATGGCTTTAAGGCCCTGATAGAAGGGGCCTGCGTTAAGGATGACCCCTTTATGTTTTTCTCCCTCCACGTGATAGCTTTTGATATTGGGAAAACGGCTTTCATACCCCTTCAGATCCGTCTCCCAGATCTCATCCTTTGTTCCGATGATCTGGTAGATGGGAAGATCCAGTGTGAAATTCTCTGCGACCCCGTTGTTTTTCTGGTCCAAGGTTGATGCATTTTGAAACATAAGGCTCTCCAGCAGGGCGGGATCAGTTTTTTTTATGGCATCGACGAAATAATTGGTCAAATCCCGATTCGTCTCAAGATCATAGACCTTTTCAAAATCAGGATACTCCACGGGACTCTTTCCGAGGGTTTTCTTATAAAAGATCCTCGTGATTTTTTCAAGGAATCCGTGTCGATACAAAAACCCCTGAATTCCTTTGACTTCCTTCAAGGAAGGAGAAGAGGCCATCAGGATCACCTCGTCAATCCGGTTATCCATGGCTGCCAGCTCCAGTGCAATGGGACCTCCGTAGGAAATTCCCAGCACCGTGACTTTTCCGTTGATCCCCAGGGTATCCAGTAATCCACTCATATCCTTTGCATGGTCCTTCAGGGTCAGCTTAGCCTTCAGGGGTGTACTGAGTCCCTCGCCCCTTCGATCAGGAAGGATCACTCTTTGGAACATCCCCTGCTCGATCAACCACTTCCCGGGACGGAGAAGCATTGTGTGATTTCCGCCGGATCCTCCACCGTGAATATAGATAGCTGTTTTTCCCGCTCCTCCTTTGGTGTCCTCATCTTTCCCCGTAACAATTCGTGTGTACAGCTGAACATCCTCTGAAACGGCATAATGCTTTACTTCCTCGATAAATTCCATGGTTCCTGACAGTTTTAGGCTCATACTTCGTCCTCCTGTTACTATATTTTCATAATGCATAAAGATTTGCATCTATTTTGAGACTTATACAACACAACGATAAATAGCATCCAATATTATTACTTTGTCAACCGTAGACCGAGTCTCAATGAATCCAGCAAATACAATTGCATTATACAATATTTTTTACGTGGTTACCCCCCTTTATTGAAACTTATTTCTCTTCGCATCATTTTTGCATCATTTTATAGAATCATTCTCTTGCGGCTTTCACTTCTACGCGCACAAACACTCTGAATGATTTTTAGGAAGCACCTCCTTTTTGTCATCTGAATTTTTTAAGACCAAACATTGTTCATGCGCACCTTATGCGGATCGTTTTCCGATAACTTCATATTATACGAAAGCATCATCATCTGGAACACGGCTTCGTTTGCAAAAAACGATTTCCACAAAAGATGTACTACTGTCATATCGTGTTTGGCTTCGTTGATGGAATTTTCAGCATTGCCACGCTGAATCTGACGAAAACCCTTATGTTTTGCGGCTTAGATGGGACTTTTCAATGAGTTGACGTAGAATCTAGTTATAAATAATATGTTTCCGGCCATGAATAGTCAAATGGAACGGAATCCCGGTTGACAGAATCCGCCTTCACCATATAATGATACTATGCATACTGTTGATTTGGACCATGCAAGCATGGCAGAGGCGAAAAGAAGGCTGGACGGGTTGTCCAAACCCCTGGGAAGCCTGGGATGGCTGGAGGATGCGGTGGTCCAGGTCTGCGGGATACTGGGAACCCCCGACCCCGACATCACCAAAAAGGCGGTGGCGGTGTTCTGCGCCGACAACGGGGTCGTGGAGGAAGGTGTCAGCCAGGTCGGAAGTGAAGTCACCGCAGCCGTGGCCCGTAATTTCACAAGGGGCATCACCGCCATCAACGTTTTCACACGGAGGTTTCATCAGGACCTTTTCATCCTGGATGTGGGAATCAAGGAAAAAACGGACCATCCCGGCATCCTGGACAGAAACATCATGCGGGGAACCTTCAACATGACAAAAATGCCCGCTATGACAATGGAACAGGCGGGCAAGGCCGTCGATACGGGCATCCAGACCGTCGGAATGCTCAAGGAAATGGGATATGGCATGGTCGGCACGGGTGAGATGGGCATCGGCAACACAACCACCAGCAGTGCTATCACCAAGGTCCTGCTGTCCTGCTGCACCGAGGATGTCACCGGTAGGGGAGCGGGCCTTTCGGATGAAGGCCTTGCCAGAAAAATCAGGGCCATCGACCTGGCCATCGAAACAAACCGGCCGGATCCCTCCAATCCCCTGGACGTGCTTTCAAAGGTGGGGGGGCTGGACATCGCATGCATCTGCGGCTGCTTCCTTGGAGGCATGATCCACAGGATCCCCGTTGTCATGGACGGTTTCATCTCTGCGGCCGGCGCCCTTCTGGCGTATCGGATGAATCCTTGCGTGAAAAAATTCATGATCGTCTCCCATGGTTCCGCCGAACCCGGGTCCAAGTACATATTCAGGGAAATGGGTCTTTCCCCAGTGCTTGACATGGGGCTGCGACTCGGGGAAGGCACCGGTGCATCCATGATCATGTCCCTGCTGGACCTTGCCTTTGACGCCTATCACAATATGGGTACCTTTGAACAGGCATCCATCCGCAAATATGAGCATCTGAACGGAGAGCAACCATGAAAGTCACCATCAACCAAGGAAAAAAACAAAGGCAACTGGACGGAAAAGGATACAGAAGCATCTATCAGCTCCTGAAGAAAAACGGCATGGGCATCAATGCCCCCTGCGGCGGTGCCAGGAAATGCGGGAAGTGCCATGTGAAAGTGGAGAATTGCACAGAGCCTGTCAGTGACCATGAGGCAGAGCTCCTGGGAAGAAGCAAGATGGAGCGTGGATACCGTCTGGCCTGTTTCATCCCTCCCAACGACGGGATGATTGTCACCCTTGTAAAAGAGGGGGACAGGAACCAGATCCTCACCGAATCACGATTTTATGCGGACAAGCTGGATCCCCCCTTCAAGCTGTTCATGCAGGTGCTTGATCCCCCTGGGCTTGGGAATCAGACCAGTGATTACAACAACATCCGCTCATCCGCAGGCATGGATATCGACAATACCAGGATGGACTTCCTGAACCAGATCAGCCACATCCTCCGGTCCAACGGCTTTTGTCTCCACCTGCTCAGTTACAAAAACAAAATCATCGGTGTCACGGAACGGGACATCAGCTCCTATTACGGCGTGGCCGTGGACATCGGGACAACCACCGTCGCTGCATACCTGTTCAACCTGGCCACGGGACAGCACCTCGATGTCCTCTCGGACCTGAACCGGCAGAAACCTTACGGGGCGGATGTCATCTCCAGGATCCACCATGCCTCCGGGTCGGATGCTTCCCTGGAGGAACTAAAGACTGCCATCATATCCCAGATCAACGACCTGGTGCGAAAACTGGTCAGGAAAAACAACATCCACATCAAAGACATCTATCTGATGACCCTGGCGGGAAACACCACCATGATGCATCTTGCCATGGGACTGGACCCGGAACACATTGGGAAGTCCCCTTTTATACCGGTGACCGTCGACCTGCATGAATTCCTTCCTTCGGATATGGGCATCCGCATCAACAAGGAGGGAAGGGTGGTGTGCCTGCCGTCCCTTTCCGGATACATCGGAGCGGATGTGGTGGCGGGAATCATTGCCACGGACATGCATCACTCTGGAAAAATCTCCATCCTCCTGGACATCGGGACGAACGGGGAGATTGTCCTGGGCAACAGGGACCGGATGGTGTCTTGCTCCACGGCGGCTGGGCCTGCCTTTGAAGGAACAAACATCCGTTTCGGCACGGGCGGAATCTCCGGGGCCATCGACAGTGTCCTCCTGCAGAACGGGAAAGTTGTCTTTACAACCATTCATCACAAGCACCCCGTGGGAATCTGCGGGTCCGGAGTGGTGGACATCGTGGCGGAATTGCTTCGAAACAACATCATCGACGAGACCGGACGGTTCGATGTCAGTTCCACTGACCCGCAGGCCGCTGCTTTTTCCGACAGGGTGGTAAAATTCGAAGGCATGACCTCTTTTCAGCTCACCGATTCCATTTTTTTCACCCAGAAAGACATCCGGGAGGTTCAGAACGCCAAAGCAGCCATTGCCGCAGGCTTGAACATCCTGATCCGCAGGTACCCCACAGCACATGATGAGATCGACAAGCTATATTTGGCAGGAGGCTTTGGCAATTACATCAATGTGGAAAGCGCCGTGGCCATTGGTTTGCTTCCCTCATGGATCAGGGAAAGGGTTGAGCCCGTGGGGAACACGGCTGGAGCGGGCGCCTCCATGTGCCTGATCAACCAGGCACATCTGGAGGAAGCGGTCCATGTCAGCAACATGATGGAATACATCGAATTGAGCAGCGACAGGGAATTCACGGAAGAGTATGTTGAATGCATGATTTTTTAGACAAGCAGTCACTGCGGAAAAGATACCTGGAACGCAGGAAATCCCTGGGACCTGACATGGTCCGGGAGGGGGCCCTTGGTCTCAGGAAGTCCCTGGAAGGCTTCGATTTTTCACCATACAGGCATGTGATGCTCTACATGTCCCATGACAACGAGATACCCGTGTCAGGCCTGCAGGATCTATTCCAGGCCGGCACTTGTTTTTATGTCCCATGCATCACCCCGGGCAAAGTCCTGGTCCCCGCAATGACCACCTGCAACACCTCATTTTGCAGAGGCGGGTTCGGTATCCGGGTCCCTGAGATCATCGAGGAAGGGGATACGGATGCCATCGACCTGGTGTTTGTCCCCGGAATCGTCTTTGACAGGCTTGGGAACAGGATCGGGTACGGAAAAGGATACTACGACAAATTCCTTGCCGGCATTCACCCGGTGAAAGTGGGTTGTTGCTATTCCTTCCAGTTGCTGGACCTTCTCCCGGGCATCCATCCCCATGATGTGCGGATGGATTACATCCTGACTGAGGATTCCCTCAGAAAGCCACGATGACATTGATTGCCATATAGGTTGCATATAGGGAAAGCAGAATCGCTCCGGTCAGTCTGGAGTATTTTCTGTATGCGAACCAGGTCCCTGCTGCAAGGGCCAGGGTGATGAGCAGGATCACCGGAATATGGAAAAACACCAGATTGGAGTCCGCCGGGATGGGATTGATCATGGCCGCCGTACCCATGACCATCGTGAGGTTGAGTACATTGGCACCCAGGATGTTGCCCATGGACAGGGCGGCGACTTTTTTGCGGATGGAGGTGATGGCGGTCACCAGTTCGGGAAGGCTGGTGCCGAAAGCAGTCATGGTGACACCGATGATGATCTCCGGCACATTGAAGAAACTGGCGATCCTCACGCCATACTCGATCATGAGATAGGCACCGCCGATGGTCATCCCAAGGCCCTGGACAAAAAGCCCCGAATTTTTCCAGATGTCCTTGCGGTCGGCTGCCACCTGCTCCACAATAGGATCCACGAGCTTGCTCTGCCTGTTCTGGAAATAGTTGAATAGGAGAAACACGAAAGTGAGCAGGAACAGGATGAGTCCGAAGGTCCTTGTGATCTCACCATAGATAAATGCAACGATGCCCGACACAAAGAGGGTCAGGCTGATGAACAGGGTCTTGATTTTCAATGCCCTGGCATGTGTCAGCACAGGGGTGGAGAACAGGATGATGATGGCGAATATGAGGCCGGTATTGCATGCAACGCTACCTGCGGCGTTCCCGAAAGCCATGCTTGTGTTCCCATTGAGGGCAGACCCGGTGGACACCAGCATCTCAGGCAGGGTCGTGCAGATGCTGACCAGGGTGGCGCCAATGATGATGTTTGGGATTTTCAGCAATTTGGCGAACCAGACCGTGGTTTCCACGAACCAGTCGCTGCCCTTTATGATGAGAAGCAGCCCGGCGATGAACAAGATGAAATACAGGAGAACATCCATTTTAACCTCCGCAATGATAAAAAACCGAATCCCCGAACCCGGAACCCGGTATGGTTTCCATGACCTTGTCACATTTGATCTTCATGATGAAAAATGTCCGGTCGATACAGGTTGCATCATCATCCAGCGACTCGAAATTTGCCTGGCCCTTCGACAGGATGATGTCGCAGCCGTTGAAAAGCTCCAGGAATTCTCTGCTGGAATCGGCTGTATTCACCCCCATGAATGCCGATCCGGTTTCGATGACCCGGGCATGGGCATCCATCCCGACTGACAGTGCATCCTCCATCATGGCGTCATTGAGGATGGGCACTGATTTCACGGCATACCAGACTTGTTTTCCCATCTTTTTCAGTTCCCTGACTGCCAACGTGTCAAAGACAATCTCCCCGCTGTTGTCCCCCAGGTACAGGACGGTGTCCGCATCCTTTAGTTTTTCCATGAACAAGCCGTAATGGTCCACGGAGAAGTCCTTGCAAAGGGTTTCCCGCAGGGTATGTTCGATGTCGTAACCCTTCATGATCCCCATGTCGATGATGTTGCCTGCGGAAGCCACCTTGAAGGCCGCATAAAGGGGATCCGGATTTCGGGTGATGTATTCCTCCGCGAGGGGCAAAAGCTCCAGTGCAAGCCTGTTGGAGCATGCTTTTTCATCTTCAAACGGATCCCTGCAACCAATCATTTCATACGTGCGGCGGATGGTCAGCGTGGAGTTGTGGCAGGGGCTCCTTCCTGTATCCAGCTCCCTGATGACATCCATCAGGCTGTATAGCACCGGGTACTGGTCCTGCTCGGGCACACCGGCATGCTCCATGCAGTTGATGGCCTGTTTGAGGTAACAATATACGCAGTCTGTCCTTGATTTCATTTTTTCCTACAATCGCTTATTCAGAATGCCAAGATATATTGTATTGGAAAGCACGTGGATTGCCAAGAGGGGAGCAGTGGAAAGTTTCAGGATGTTGGAAAAAGATGCCCCAGGCATCTCATAAAGGAGAAACGTCCCGGTCATGACTTGGATGAACAGGATGGAAAAGGGAATCAGCGGCAGCAGGCTCAGCACCATCATGGGAAGGCTTTCGTAGTCGCTCTTGCCTTTGTTGGAAAAAACGAAACCCGTCAGGAGGAGCAGGAAGTAGACAAAGCCCGCTCCTATCGTGTAGCGGAGGATTTCTTCTTTGTACGGCATGTTCCCGAAGTATCCCACCAGGGATACAAGGAGATAAAAAACCGCCTGGGCCAGGTAGATGAAGCCACCCGGCCGGGTATGCAGCCTTTTTGTGATGCCAAAGGAAAACAGCATCAGACAGAACCCTGTGAAAATGATCGTGATATTGAGCAGGTCTTCATATATGGATGCTGCATCTTCCCGAAACAGTTCACGCATGTCAACGGACTGGAGGAGCAGGAAAAGGAAATAGGATACGGGAAGCAGGATGCCGATGACGCCGAAAACCACGAAAGGAAAGCTCTTCTTTTTTCTGTGAACCTCAAAAAACATCCTGTCCACCTTCATGAATAATGGAATGATTGTATCATAACATTCACCCAATATCAATTTCCAATATATGGTTATGACCATTTGTTTTGGGATATGGTATAATCCAGTTATGAAAGATTTCGTTCACCTGCATCTGCATACCGAATTCAGTCTTCTCGATGGCTCCATCCGCATCGGAAACCTCATGGACAAGGTTGTCCAGAGCGGGATGCACAGCGTGGCCATCACGGACCACGGGGTCATGTATGGTGTGGTGGACTTCTATAAAGAAGCCAAAAAAAAGGGAATCAAGCCCATCATCGGCTGTGAGGTATATACCGCTCCCAGGACCCGCTTCGACAAGACCTACGAGCATGACTCGGACCCGGGTCACCTCGTTCTGCTGTGCAAGGACGAAGAAGGCTACGCCAACCTGGTGAAAATCGTTTCAAGATCATTTACAGAGGGATTCTATTACAAGCCCCGCGTGGATTATGAGCTGCTGTCCCGCTACGGCAAGGGGCTGATTGCGTTGAGCGCCTGCCTGTCGGGGGATGTCCCGAAGGCTCTTATGGCCAATGACTATGAACGGGCCCTTGATACCGCCCGCGTGTTGTCCCAGATATTCGGTGACAACAATTTCTTTCTGGAACTCCAGGACAACGGGATTGAATCCCAGAATCTGGTCAACCAGGGCATCCTGAAAATATCCCGGGAGACGGGTATCCCGCTGGTGGCCACCAACGATGTGCACTACCTCAACAGGAAGGATGCGAAGGCCCATGATGTCCTGCTGTGCATCCAGACAGGCAAGACCATGGAGGACGACGACCGGATGCGTTTCCCCACGGACCAGTTCTACCTGAAATCCCCCGAGGAAATGGATTCCATTTTCGGGAAGTTCCCGTCATCCCTCAGCAACACCCTCGAGATAGCCAAAAGATGCCAGGTTGATTTCACCTTCGGCAAGCTTCACCTGCCATCCTTTGACATCAAGGGAAGGGACCATGACGAGTATCTGCGTGAGAGGGTGGCCATCGGACTGAAAAGCAGGTATGGTGAAAACCCCGCCAGCGTATACATCGACAGGGCGCAATACGAGATGAAAATGATCCATGAAATGGGATACATCGACTATTTCCTCATTGTGGCCGATTTCATCGATTATGCCCGGAGCCAGAACATCATGGTGGGGCCGGGCAGAGGGTCGGGAGCCGGGAGCATCGTCGCCTATTGCCTTGGCATCACCAATGTGGATCCCATTCGTTACGGCCTTCTCTTTGAACGGTTCCTGAATCCTGAAAGGGTCAGCATGCCTGACTTCGACATTGATTTCTGTTACGAGAGAAGACAGGATGTCATCGACTATGTCATCGAAAAATACGGACAGGAAAAGGTCTGCCAGATCATCACTTTCGGCACCATGGCCGCCCGGGGTGCCATCCGGGACGTGGGGAGAGCCTTGAACTTCTCTTATGCTGAAACGGATGTGGTGGCGAAAATGATTCCCGCCCGTGTCCATGTGACCATCGACGAGGCCATGGAAATGAACCGCGACCTCAGCAACCTTTACGAAGGTGATGACCGGATCCGTGAGCTCATCGATACCGCCAGGCTCCTGGAAGGCGTCGCCAGGCACGCATCCACCCATGCGGCAGGGGTTGTCATCGCCAACAAGGCCGTGGATGAGTATGTCCCCATCCAGCTCAACGAGGAATGCGTTGTCACCCAGTACACCATGGAGACACTGGAGGAACTGGGACTGCTGAAAATGGATTTCCTTGGTCTTCGCACACTCACCGTGCTGCGGGACTGCGTCAGCTTTGTCCGGGACGGACATGGCATAGAAATCGATCTGGATTCCATGCTGTATGACGATGACAGCATCTTCCAGATGATCTCAACCGGCAACACCGGAGGCATATTCCAGCTTGAGAGCGTGGGCATGACCTCTTTTATGAAGGAACTCAAACCCGAGAATCTGGAGGACATCATCGCCGGGATTTCCCTTTACCGTCCAGGTCCCATGGACCAGATTCCCCGGTATATGAAAAACAAAAAGAACAGGAACAGGATCACTTACCACCATGAGCTTCTCAAACCCATCCTGGAAGTGACCTACGGGTGCATGATCTATCAGGAACAGGTCATCCAGATCGTCCGTGACCTGGGGGGCTATACCATGGGGCATGCCGATGTGGTGCGCCGGGCCATGTCCAAGAAGAAAACGGATGTCATGAACAAGGAACGGGAGGCATTCATCAAGGGAGCGTCGGTCAAGGGCGTACCCCAGGGGGTTGCCGATACCATCTTCGACGAGATGATGGATTTCGCAAGCTATGCCTTCAACAAATCCCATGCCGCCGCCTATGCGGTCATCGCCTACCAGACAGCCTTCTTCAAAAGATATTTTCCCGTGGAGTTCATGACGGCCACGATGAACAGCTTCATCGGCAGTTCCGACAGGATTTCTGTCTACATCCAACAATGCAAGGAGATGGGGATCGAGGTGTTGCGGCCCGACATCAACAGCAGCGGGGGAAGGTTCTCGGTGGAAGGAAAACACATCCGCTACGGGCTATCCGCCATAAAAAACGTGGGTGCGAAGGTCTCCTTGAACCTTGCGGCAGAGAGAGAACAGGGAGAGAAGTACTCGGATTTTCTGGATTTCTGCAAACGAATGGCCAACCACGAGATGAACAAGAAATGCGTGGAAAGCCTCATCAAGGCAGGCTGTTTTTCCTCCTTCCCCCAGAACCGGCGTCAGCTCATCGCCTCCTATGAAAAAATAATGGACGGCATCGCCGCCGACAGGAAGCAGAACATCGCAGGACAACTGAGCCTTTTCGACCTCCGCAGCGATGCCGGCATCATGATCAAAGCTGAGTATCCGGCCTTGGAGGAATTCCCGAAACACCAGCTCCTGGCCATGGAAAAAGAGATGCTGGGCTTGTATTTCTCCGGAAATCCCTTGGATGAGTACCGGGATATTCTCATGAAAAAAGTCAATTTCCATAGCCATGAAACCAAGGTCTCCGGCTCGGAGCCCATGGAGGTCCCCTACACCGACGGAAAGAAGGTGATCTGCGGGGGAATGGTCACCGGGCTCTCCAAAAAACTAACCAAAAGCAACAACATGATGGCTTTCTTTCAGCTGGAAGACCTGTATGGCACCATGGAGGTCATCGTCTTCCCGGCCACCTATGAAAAATATGCCGACCTGGTCAGGGAGGACAACAAGATCCTGGTGCACGGGAAGCTCAGCATGCGGGAGGAGGAAGACATCAAGGTCATCTGCGAGGAGATTTCCCCCCTCGATGAGGTTCGGGTCAGCCAGGGGAGTGGCAAGGCAGTCGCACTCTACATCGATATCACCGGCCAGGACACGGATGGCGTGTTGCTCCTGCTTGCAAGGCATCCGGGGCCCTGTCCTGTCACCCTTGTCAAAAAGGATAATGGAAGGAAGATGGCATGGACGCTCCCGGATAAGTACCGCATCCAGGCCGGAGCGGATGTTGTGGAAGCCCTGAAAGCCCGTCTGGGCGAAGGGAACGTGCATCTTAAAAACATTTGATTTTTAGCCCTTGTTGTATTATATTCTATAGGAAAGGTGGTCATATGGAAAACAGTTATGCAAAGACAGACAGTTTCATCATACAGGCCCTTGAGAACGGTGTCAGCATCATCGGGCTGACCCGGGGGGAACATACCAAGTTCCACCATATTGAGAAGATGGACAAAGGTGATGTTCTGATAGTCCAGTTCACGGAATATACAGCTGCCATCAAAATAAAAGGGAAAGCACGAATATTGGGCAGCAACGGGGAAGTGATGTCCGGTGGATGAGTACATAACCATTTATGTCACACATGACAAGGCTAAGAGCGACGGTGTCGTCAGCCTGCTTTCCAAACACAATTATGTGATGAAACTGAAAACCGCCACCCAGGGAGCGGACAGGGACACCTTGTATGAAATCGTCGTCAAGGAGTCGGATCTTCAGGAAGCCCAGAAGCTGATCATCGAAAACAACTTTTAACAGAGGAGTTCTGATGGATAACATAAAGAGAATCGGTGTTTTAACCAGCGGGGGAGATGCCCCGGGGATGAATGCCGCCATTCGTGCGGTTGTCAGGACCGCCATTTATCATGGGTTTGAGGTTTATGGAATCTTCAAGGGCTTTGAAGGCCTCATCAAGGGGGACTTGGAAAGGCTCAATGCCAGGAGCGTGTCTGACATACTCCAAAAAGGCGGCACCATGCTCAAGACAGCACGCAGCGCCGAGTTCAAGGACAGGGTGGGCATGGAAAAAGCCCTGTCCATATGCAAAATCTTCAACATCGACGTGGTGGTGATCATCGGGGGGGACGGTTCCTACCGCGGGGCGGACGAGTTCTCCGGCTTTGGCATGCCGGTGATATGCATTCCCGGGACCATCGACAACGACATCACCAGCACGGAATACACCATTGGTTATGACACCGCATTGAATACCGTGCAGGATGCCATCGATAAAATCAGGGACACCGCCTACTCCCATGAGCGTTGCAGCATCATCGAGGTCATGGGGCGGCATTCGGGTTACATCGCCATCAACAACGGCATCGCCGGTGGCGCGGATGTCATCCTCATCCCCGAGGTTCCATATGACATGGATGAGGACATCATCAAGCCAATCCTAATGGGAAGGAACCGTGGGAAAAAGGACTTCACCATCGTCTGCGCGGAAGGCGTGGGAAATACCAATGACATCTGCAAGGCCATCGAATTAAAGACCGGCATCATTACCAGAAGCACCATACTTGGTTATGTCCAGCGCGGGGGAAGCCCCACGGCCTATGACAGGGTCATGGCCAGCAGGATGGGCGCAAAAGCCGTGGAGACATTGAAAGACGGCAGGATCAACCGGGTGATCTCATTGAGAGACAACAGGCTGGTGGACCTGGACCTGAAAGAAGCCCTGACCATGGAAAAGTCCATTGATTCGGATATGATACGGCTGTCGAGAATATTGGCCATATAGAGGGAGACCATGCTGAAGAAAATCCCCAACATCCTCACCATCATCCGGCTCCTGATGATTCCTGTCTTCTCCTTTCTTTTACTGGAGCGGTTGTTCCTTGCAGCCGGAATCGTCTATATTGCAGCCACCCTCACGGATGTGCTGGACGGTTTTCTTGCAAGAAGGTTGGATGCCGTCACCAATTTCGGGAAAATCGCCGATCCCGCAGCAGACAAGCTGCTCCATTTTGCCGCAATCGTGATCCTGTGCATACTGGGACGCCTCCACGTCGTGTTTGCCATTCTTTTCTTCGCCAAGGAAGCCCTGATGCTTCTGGGCGGAATCCTTCTATACAAACGGAATTATGTGGTGGAGGCCAACTGGTTCGGGAAACTTGCCACGGTTGCCATGAATGCCTCCATCGCGGCTTCCATGATCTTCAACCTGCCGGCCCCTGCAGTGAACCTTCTCATCGGTGCAGCCATGCTGACCCATGCCTTTGCGCTGGCCTTGTATACCAAAAAATACTTCCGGGTTAAAAAAGAGCTGGAAGAAAGACAATGATCGGCTATGTCACGCCACACAGGCCTGACCTCAAGGTCAAGGAACTGGCGACCTACAACGCATACTATTGCGGGCTTTGCCGCTCCCTGGGCACAGGGTACGGTTGCCTGATGCGCAACACCCTGAACAATGAAAGTGTTTTTCTGGCCGTTTTCTTGGATTCTGCCCTTCGGGATGGACCCGTGCATGAGGACTTCCAGACCTTTCGATGCCTCATGAACCCCTTGAAAAAAAAGCAGCGCATCCGCCACAACCCTTATCTGGCCTATACGGCAGATGTCAATGTCTTTGTCGCCTACAACAAGTTGAAAGACAATGTCCGCGACGAGAAAAACATTCTGTCATGGGCGGGTACCGTCCTTTCGGGACATGCATACCGGAAGGCCTGCCAAAACCTTGGGGATCTGTCCGGCAGTTGCCTGAGGCATTTGGACCGCCTGAACAGGCTGGAGAAAGACTTATGCAGGGAGAGTATGCTGCTTGCAGAATGCTACGGGCAGTTCACACGGGATGTCTTTTCCAGCCAATTTCAGAATGACAGAAAAACCTTTCAAATCGCCGGGGAGATTGGTTATAATATAGGAAAATGGATTTATCTGCTGGATGGCTTCGACGACATGGAAAAAGACATCCGGAAAAACGCTTACAACCCCCTGGTGCTGGAACACCGCCGCTGCGGGACTGAAAGCATCGATGCATTGAAAAAGCGGGTGGCCCCATTGATTTATGACGACCTGCTCGGGCTTCTCGGCCAAGCCGTGAAAGCCTTCGACCTGATGGATATCCGGCGCAACGAAGGCCTGCTTCTCAATATTTTTTATGAAGGCCTGTTCCATCGGACAAGAATGATTCTGGACGGAGATGGCAAAAATGGAGAAAGACCCTTATAAAACCCTCGGGGTTCACATGAACGCCGCCGATGAGGACGTGAAGAGAGCATACAAGGACCTGGTCAGGAAATACCATCCCGACCGGTATGCGGACAATCCCCTGAAGGATCTTGCAGACGAGAAACTAAGGGAAATCAACAGTGCCTATGACCAGGTCATGAACATGAGGAAAACAGGAGGAAGCACGGAAACGCAAAGCGCCTACGGTCATCGCCACAATCCCCAGTATGAGTACCGGAGGGATGTCTATGGCAGGGGATACGACTCCACCTCTTCCGACATCTGCAAAATATGCCAGTGCCTGATCTGTACGGACTGCTGCTGCGAATGCATGGGCGGTGATTTCCTTGCCTGCTGTTGATTCGAAGAAACTGGCATATTCCGGAATCCTTCTGGCACTGCTCATCATCCTGTTGCTCATCCGCACCATGCTTCCCGTCAACAGGCTTTCCCTCTATGTTTTCTCATCATTCATCCTGGGAATCGTCCTGATCGAGACCAACCTGCGATATGCTCTCCTGTTTTATGTTTCTTCCGTCCTGCTGACGCTTTTCCTTCCCGTTGACAAGCTCTCCCTTTTTCTTTTTTATACTTTTTTCGGCGTGTACGGCATTGTCAAGCACCTGCTTGAAAAAATCAGGAGCAAGTTTCTAGTCCTGCTGGCAAAGATCCTCTATTTCCTGCTGATATTCCTGGCCAATTACCTGTTCGCCTATGCCTTCATCCCGTTCGTCAGCACCCTGGATTTCCCGTTGTTTTTCATCATCCTCTTGGCAACCACAGCATTCATAGGGTATGATTTCATATATTCGCTGATTGCAGTTTTTTACATGAACAGGATCAGCAAGATCATCTGGAGGAATAAAAATGATACAAACTAGGAAAATTTTTCCGAATGCTGTTCTGCTCAGCATCCTCATAACTGTACTTTCTGCCTTTCTTTTGCTGACTGCATGCTCAAAGAAGGAGGAGGAGCCTGCCCCATGGACTCCCGCGGAGCCCCAGACCGGCATCACCACCTACTCGGACACGCTTCCCATGGACTGGGAAAATGTCACATTCATCCTGTTCAAGCTGGATGGACAACGCAAAGTCATTTTCGGCAGGAATCATTTCACCCCTGACGGAGACATCCTGTTCACCGATGTCTTCTCATTCCAGCCTGTGTTCCTGTATGATGCATCTGCTGGAAAGGCGGATTCCGACCCGGTCGGTTTGCTCAAGGATGAACAGATCACCGATATGCAATACATGTCCCCGGAGGAGTATTACGAGAATACGGATGTCATTTTCGAAAGGTTCAGCATCAGGACCTTCAGGGATTTCAGGATTCTTTATGAAATCACCATTCCGGAGGATGAGTGGGTGGTTCTGCCCATGATTGACTTCGTCCTCGACTGACAAAGGTGGATGAAGAGAGCCGGGGAGTAACAACTCCGGTTTTTTTATTGTTGACTGTATTCCGACAATTTTTTGACAAGCCCGCCTCCTCCATGAGCCCTATGGTTTTTTTTATACAATGGTTGTATAATGAAATTACACTTCTGCCAGTCCATACGGGAAGTTATCTAAAAAGAGATTCCTTCATGGAATCTCAGGGGGGGCAATACTATGAATCATTTCAAGAAGCATCTTTCCATTATGCTGGTTCTTGTCCTGCTGTTGAGCATGACATGCACGGGCTGCCAGACAAAACTCGGACAGGGACTCCGGGATTTTTTTGTGAATATCTTCGGAAGGTCCAAAAGCCCCGCTTATACCACAGAGGTGAACCTGCCTGACAGG
>JAWOHX010000129.1:0-9519 GCA_046484975.1 Clostridia bacterium | reverse complement strand
CCCTCGTTTTGTATGCATGCGGTCAGAGCTTAAACCTGATTCTCACTCTGATTGTAGCCTAGCTCCATGCGCAGGTAATTGCCGACAAAGGCATTGGCATAGGCCACCTCGGGGAGAATGCCATTTTTCTTTCTTTCGGGCCCGAAGACCTCCAGCAGTGTCTTTTTCAATCCCTGGAAGACTTCCTCTTTTTCATCGGCCACACCGAAGAAAAAGGCATAGTACTGGCAGATTTCCGAACGGTTCCCTGTGGGGACCAGAATGCCTTTCTCCCGCAGGGCGTTGTCCACGAAAAAGGTCCCGTCGAAGGACTGGCGGAGGATCTCCCGGCGGATACGGGCTGCCTTTTCCCCCATGGAGGGAACACCAAACCATTCACCAGCCAGGGACAGGACCCTGGCATAGAGCATGTTGGTGGGGTAGTTCACATTTTGTACCCACTTGTTGGCATCGGACCATTCCACAAAGTTCCATTTCTCCAGGTTTTCCAATAAGCCATCGCTGTTTTCGAACTGTTCCAGATAGGAAAGCAGGCTAAGGCAAAGGGCCTTGTACATCCCGATATCGGCCCGGGCATCCCTTTTCAGAAAGTCTTCCAGCTGGATCACATACCACATGGCCCACTGGGGGATGAAATTCCCGTCCAGGTGGTCGGCGGGATAGCACATGGGCAGCATGCCCTCCGGGATCCCGGGGAACCTGTCCACCAAAAGGAAATTCTCCAGCATCACCTTCTCCACCCGTCCGTCCCCGGAGAAAAACCGGGAGGACTGGGCGGTGAAATAGCTGTCGCAGAGCCATCCGGCCCGTTCCCTTCCCGGGCAGTCCATGAAGATGTCCAGGGTGTTCTGCCGATAGGTCTCCACGGCGGCGTCGAAGATGGTGCATATGTCCGTGTCCCCGTACTCGATCCGGGTGTTCTCATAAAGGGGATAGGAATACTCCACCAGGGCGGCCCTGTCCAGCCGAACCCGGCCTTTTCTCACAAAGACCATGAGATAACGGAAGGTATATGCCTCGAATGTCTGCAAAGTGGTTGCCATGCCTTTTTCAAGGATATACTTGACCACATTGTTGCAGTGGGCCTCCGGGAAATGCATCCCGTCCTCCCATATTTTCTCGTCAAACATCAGGTAGACCTCGCTGTCGGCGAAGGCGGAGAACCCGGTGAGGATGAATCCGGTATTGTTGAGGCCGAAGTCCAGGAGCAAAAACTCCCCTTCGGACAAGAGGGGGTTTTCATCGGGGGCCTTCATCCTGAAATCATATTCCTGGACATGGAACAAGGGCTTGTCGGGGATTTCCTCCATGGGGAAGGCTGTCAGGGCAGGACTTGGATACAGGAACCCATGGTCGATGTATTGCACCTCTTCCTGCTTCCTGGTACCCGTCCCCCTGCCCAGCACCAAGGCCATGTCCCGGACATGGAACAGCGGGCAGGGGACTTCCCTTTCCAATAGGATCCCTTTGAACGAGGACCCGGCCACCGGGTGGGGAATGTCCTCCAGTCCGGGTTCCCAGATCTCGGAGAAGGGCCTTTGGAAGGAGTAGCGGAGCACCTTCTGTTTCCTCCTGATGCATTCCCATCCCAGGAAATCCCCGTTTTCCCCTGTCCAGGCCACGGGGCATCCGTCCTCCAGGATTTCAGCGCATACAAAGGAGGGGGCGTCCAGGGTATAGTAGCTCTTGCAGTTGTAGCCTGCGGCTTCGATGAGGACCTGGTTTTCCCCGGGCCGGACAAAGCCGGACAAGGGGATGTCGTCCACCCGGGCATGCCCGTGGGGCGCCCTGGCGGGCCCGTAATGCGCGAAACGTCCGTTGAGGTCAACCCGGTAGAGGGTGGACCCGGTGATTCGCAGGCGGTACTGCCTGTTTTTTCCCGCGTTGAACCGTGCCCGGAAGACAGCCGTCAGGTTCATCTCGGTTTCTCTGCCCTCCAGCCATATCGGTTGTGCTTTGTTCATGTCGTTTTCCTTCCTGGTGACTGGATGGACGGGAAACCCCTCACTTTTTCTTCTGGGCCTCCAGTTTGAAAATCTCCTTGATATACAGCCTTCCCACGAATTCATAGCTGAACTGGTAGATGTCCGATTTCTTGTTCTCGATGACGGAGGAGCGGGCGTCCACCACCTGTTCGGGGAAGATCCGCCATGCCTTTTCCTCCCCGTCGGGCAGTCCCTTGAAATGCTCATATTCAATGAGGAAGGTTTCCAAAAAGTAAAGGAAGGCCCTCTGCTCAGGTTCCCCCAGGTCCACCACTGCCCGGGTCTCGAAATAGATGAAGGCAAGCTTGCTTTCGGGATACAGCTCCACCCGCTGGATGTCATTGGCGTAATAGGACCAGAAAAGGTGCTTCTTGCTGTTTCTTCCGAAGTGATTCTCCAGGGCCTTCAGGTTGGTCCATTTTTCAAACCTGGTCCGGGATTCATCGCTCATGAGCTTCCAGAACTCCAATTCTTCCTGCACGGGGCCATATTTTTCCATGACCAGGTCCGTCACCTCTTTGTCGTAATCCTGGATCTCAAAGGAACCCATGTACCGGTCCAGCACCGTGGCGCTTTGGGTCACCACATAGGACTCCGCAGCCCGGATGAAACATGACCAGTCGGCAGTGATGCCCTCCCGGTCTGCATTTCCGAAGTACATGGTGTAAAAATCATAGGAGAATTTGCTTTTTTCCAGGAAATCATATTTCCGGAAGAATGCCTCCAGTGTGGTTTTTTCATTCTGAAACAATGCCATGACCTTGTCCAGCGGGTCCGTCCCCCAGTCATGGATCCTGGCGAAAATGGTTTCGGCGTATTCCCCGGGGTATTTCTCCTGCATGATTTCGCATAAGTTCCCCATGGAGGCAATCAGTTTTTCATTTTTGTAGTTGTTCTGGAGAATGAGCCAGTTGAGCAGGAACAATTTCTTTCGGAAACGGACTTTGAGGACAACATCCAGCTTCTCCGTGAATTCCTCCCCGATATCCGTGCGAAATGCCACCAGTGGCAGTTCCAGCTCGTCATTGCGCATCCGTGCGGCGAAATCCTCGAGGTGCTCCATGTCCAGTTTGCCCACACGCTGCACAAAAGATTCGGTCTGCCTGCCCTTGTCGGCGTAGATGGTTTCCCGGATCAACGGGTACTTTTTCCGGATGTCCTCCAGGCTTTTCATAAAGTTTGCAGGCGTGAAATCCAATGAATAGCTCATGGGGACAATTCTCCCTCGTGAATCTCCAGCATCCGGCGGATCAATGCCTCGTCCTTCAGCCTGAACTTGAACTCCACCCTGCGGGATGCCTGCCGGTTGATTCCACCTTCATCCATGACCAACTGGGAGGATGCCCTGCCGCTTACCGCAAGATACTCGTCCACGGCATCCCCTCCCTCCAGGATATGGAGATTGCTTTGGAAAATGAAATTGGCCACGGACATGGCCCGCCTGTGGGATAGAGCCAGGTTGTTGTCATAGGAGCCCACATCGTCGGAATGGCCTTCGATGATCACATGGTCGATATATGGGCGGTTTTCGCTGTTGAAAAGAACGGACAGGTAAGCCGGGATGAATACCCGCAGATATTCCTGCCCTTCCTCGTTGATGGTATCCACGCTCACCCCGAACAAGAGGGTGTCCACCAGCCGGATGTCCCCGGTGAGGGGATCGATTTCCGCAAGAAGTCCTGTGTCATCCAGGGCCTGGTCGAGTTCCGCGATGATCCGCTGTCGAATCCCTGCGATGTCCCGGATGGCCTCCATGCGCCCGTCCAGCTCCTGTTCCCTGCGGATGAGGGCATCCAGATAATCCTGGATCTCTTTCGGATCTGTTGGAATGGGAGGCAGGGTGCCGGTGGGTGTGGGTTCCGGGCTGGTCTGGCCGTTTTCCTGCCGGCTGTCCAAACCGGTGATATATATGGAGCCG
This sequence comes from Clostridia bacterium, assembly GCA_046484975.1. Taxonomy (GTDB): domain Bacteria; phylum Bacillota; class Clostridia; order DUPQ01; family DUPQ01; genus JAWOHX01. Next base: position 5,616 of record JAWOHX010000129.1, on the reverse strand, counting down.
ATGAGGAGGAGCATCAGAACGAGAAGCAGGGCAATGGCCAGCATGTTGGCCAGGCCCGCCTCACCCCGGGATGACGGATTTGCCGTTGCCTCCCCTTGGATTCGTCTCATGACTTTTCCTCCGTCTTATTGGCTTTCTTAGGACTTCTGCCTGCGGCTTCTGAAAGCTCGTCCGCGGTTTCCTTGATGTCTTCCATGATGGTGCTGAAGCGTTCGCTGATCTCCCCCAGCCCCTTGTCGAAGACCCCGAGGGTATCCTTCACCCCGCCGTCCAGCTGCCCGCTGAACTCCTTGACGGAATGCCCGAGGCTTTTGTTGAGTTCCTTGATCTCCACACTCAGTTCCTTGGAATACAGGCTGATGGAACGCACCTGCTCCTCCATGGTCCGCATCATCTCATCCATGTGCACGGAAAGGGTTTCCAAAGGCTTGTTCATGGTGGTTTCCAGTTTGTCCAGGGTCGCCGCCGTCAGCTCGCCAAAGCGGGTGAACACTGCCTCGATCCTGTCATTCAGGTCGTCGGAGACGTGCTGGGCATGCTGGTTGGTCTTTTCAAAATATTCCCGGCTGTCTTTCTGCAAGGCCTCCCTCTGCTGGTTGAGTGTCTCGTTGATTTCCTTGTTTGCTTCAAGGATGCCGGTCAGCATCTGTATGAAGCTCTCCGTCTTTTCAAGGCTCTGGGCAATCTGCGCTTGAGAAGCGGCCACTTTCCCGCTCTGGGCAGAAAGGCTGCCGATGACTTCCTGCATGGTCTGGTTGAGTATTTGCTGCTGTCCGTTGCTGGCCACCATGCCTTCCGTGACCTCCGCCAGCACCTTCTGGGATTTTTCCTGGAAGGCGACCACTTCCTTGGTCTTGCCTGCCATGTTCTCATACTGGGTCTGCATGACGCCATCCAGCTTGGTGACGAACAAATCAAGCATCTGCTCCACGGGTTCGGAGATTCTCTTTTTTCCCGTTTCCTCTTTGGCCTGGACAACAGCTGGCAATGGCATTTTCTGATTGATGAGGTTTGTGAATTCATGGATCTTCCTCACCGTCCCCTGGTACAGGCTCCGGTCCGCCATCTGGAAAACAACGGAAAGGATGACGGCGACGATGAATATGGAGGATGCGGAAAGCAACAGCCCCGTCAATTGCCCGTCGCCGGCGGAGAAACCTTCCCCGCTGGCTGCGAACATCATGTACAGGAAGGAGCCCAAGGCGCCGATGACGGTCAGCGTCGCTGGAACGGCGTCGGCTTTCCGCCTGGCCGCCGGAATGGTGACCAGCCCGTCGATGTTGAAATGGTCCCGGACATCCGGTCGGGAAGCCCCTCCTGCCACCTGGTTGAACGCACCATAGTAAACGGTCCATGCATCATGGACCGCATGGTGGGTTTTGAAGCTGAACAGCATGTTGATCTTCTTTGCGTTGTCCGGCCCGTAGGCATTCATCGGCTCTATCTTGCTGTTGATGCCGGCAAGGGACCGGTAGACCCCCCCGAGGGACAGAATGTCGAACCGAATGTACCATTGAAGGGCCAGTACGGCCAGCAACACACACATGCCGTCGATGAAATATGCTTCCAGCCACCCCATCGCCTGCAGAATCCATATGTTAATCAAGTAATCCCCCTCCGCTCTGATAGAAATTCCTCTTTTGTGTGAATATCAGCAATTGACATGCACTTACCATGATTATACAACAGGTTTGCTATTTTTTCATCTGTTTTTTGGGATGAAAGCCCCGCCCTCTTCCATTGTGCAAGTCCTGGGGAAATGATATAATATGTATATATGTCGATATTCTGGGGATGGGGGACTGTATCATGAAAAAATTCCTGTTACCGATGTACATCGTCATTCTGGCTTTGCTATATACCTCCAGCATGTTTCTTGACATCCCATTCCTCAAGGATCTCCTGATTCCCGTTTCCACCGTGGTGGTCGGCCTTGCCGCATTGTCCCACGGCCTGTTGGCGGGGATTCCCCTGGGCCTTGTCGCAGGACTGGCCAATGTATACGTCCTCACCCTTGTCCAAGGGGCTTCCTTCGACCTTCTCTCCCCCGTGCTGCCCGCAGGCCTTTTCCCGCTTCTCGCCGGCCTGGTGTTCGGCCTGGCAGGCCGGATGATGCAAAAGAAGCAGGCCCTGCTGGCTAAAAACCTGGCCACGGCAGGCAAGGCACAGGAGCTCAGCGACAAAAAGATCGCAGAATACGAACAGGTCATGTCCAAGATGACCACCGAGCCTTTGTACAAGAAGGGGGAGGAAGCCCCCGTCATGTGCCGGCCCGACCTGGAGAGGGTCTTGGGGATCATTGCGAACAAATCCCTTTCCGGACCCGACGCAGGGGAAGGAATGGGCGGCCAGGCCCTCGGGGAAAAGTGTTTTTGCCTTCTCGCCGATGCCATGCCCGGCGCCCTGGCCGTCATGGACCTGGAGGGAAACATCCTGTGCTACAATATGCCCCTGATGGCTTTTCTGGGATATACGTCAAAAGCCGACATCATCGGGAAGAACATCACGGAATTTGTACAGGACAACAACAGGGAGGACCTGACGGAAAACATCCGCAGCGTGTTGATCCCCGGCCTGAACAAGGGGGAAATCTACCGTTTCAGCACCCGGGACGGCTGGAGTCTTGCAGAATTCCCGCCCCCCGCCTTCCGTCTCACCGTCACCGGAAACCCCAGGTCCCTTCTCGCCATCCTGGTTGACGAGCATCTCACCGGGGCATTTCCCCCCAAGGAGGAATGGCATGCCAGGAACGTCTGGGTGCTCTCCCCGGAGGGCAACACCCTCTATGTCAGCAACGCCCTGGCCGGTATTCTGGGTTATACCGCCGCCGGGATGCAGAACATGCCGGTTTTCCATTTCATGGATGAGTCCAACGCCTCTGTTTTCAGGCAGGTCTCCTCCTCTCCCAGGGACAATATCGAGACCAAGCACTGTATGGAGCTGCAGGCCAAATCCGGGGAACGGCTGGACATCTTCGCGGAGATTTTCCCCGCATCCAACGCTGCCGGGGAACCCATGGGCACCGTTGTGTTCGTGGAGGACATCACCCAGCGCAGGCTCATCGAAAAATCCCTTCAGCACCACCTGGTGGTGGAGCGCATCATCACTGACATCTCCGCAAAGTTTCTCCGGACGGAACACGATAAAATAGAGGATGCCATCAAGGAGATCCTCGGGGTCCTCGTGGATTTCCTGGGGGTCCCGGAAGGGCAGGTTCAGATTTTCGAAAGCCTGAAGACCGGTGAGGCATTCAGCTGCAAATGGGTGAGGCCGGAAGGCATCCCGAGGGATCCTCTCCAGGAGGAGACCCTCAGCATTCCCATTTTGGACGGCTCTGACCCTTCCGGCTGTTTCCGTTTCGTGCAGAATGGGGAGTCCAGGGCATGGCTGGAGGAGGATTTCACCCTCCTGAAGATTTCCGGCGAGGTGTTCCTCCATGCCATGATGCGCAGGCAGGCTTTGATGAAGCTGAGGCTGGGGGATGAAAAAATGAGGATCACCCTCCATTCCATGGGGGATGCGGTCCTGGTGACCGACATCAGCGGCAAGGTGGCCCTGCTCAATGACGAGGCGGAGAAACTGACCGGCTGGACGCGGCAGGATGCCATCGGCAAGCCGGTGGACGGCATCTTCATGCTCGTGAAGGGAGATCCCTCCGAACCCCTCAAGACCAACGGGCAGCTGGGTCCTGAAGAATATTCCCTGGCGGTTTTCGACAGAAAGGTTCTGGTGCTGCGTTCCCGGTACGGGACGGAGCGCTACATCTCCGCCAGGATCTCCCCCATCCGGGATGAAAAGGACAACGATTACGGTTCCATCTATGTCTTCAGGGACATCACCGAAAAGAAGAAAAGGGAGGAAGAGATCATCTACCTCAGCTTCCATGACAAGCTGACCGGTCTCCATAACCGGGCATTTTTCGAAGTCGAGCTCCAGCGGCTGGACACCAAGCGCCAGTATCCCCTGACAGTGATGATGGGGGACTGCAACGGGCTCAAGATCACCAATGACATCTTCGGGCACCAGGAGGGGGACAACCTGCTCATCCGGATCGCGGTCATTTTCAAAAAGGCAACGAGGAAAGAGGATATCGTGGCCCGATGGGGCGGGGACGAGTTCGCCGTCATCCTTCCCCAGACCCCTGTACAGGTCGCGGAAAAGATCCGGGACCGGATCCTGAAGGAATGCGCCCAGGCGTCCGATTCCCCTGTCAAGCCAAGCATCTCCCTGGGGATTGCCTCCAAGTCAGAAACAGAGCAAAGCATCGTGGACGTCCTCAAGGAGGCCGAGGACAGCATGTACCGCCAGAAACTCATGGAGGACAAATCCAACCGGAGCTCCATCATTGCCTCCCTGGTCAAGACCGTCATCAAAAAAAGCCGGGAGACGAAAGATCATGCCGACCGCATCCAGGCCCTGTCCTCCCGGATTGCCCTGGAGATGGGCCTTTCGGAAACGGAGCTGGACGATCTGCGGCTGCTTTCCGTTCTGCATGACATGGGGAAAATCGCCGTTCCTGACATGATCCTTCAAAAGCCCGGCCGGCTCAGCCCAGAGGAATGGGAGCAGATGAAGAAGCATTCGGAAAAAGGATGCGGCATGGCGGAGTCCTCCCGGGACCTTGCTGCCATCTCCAGATACATCCTGTACCATCATGAGCACTGGGACGGCTCCGGATACCCGGAGGGGCTGAAGGAAGAGGCCATTCCCCTTCTGAGCCGCATCGTTTCCATCGTGGATGCCTACGATGTGATGACACATGCCAGCCCATACAAAAAAGCCCTTTCCCATGAGGAGGCCATGCATGAGATCAGGCGTTGCGCCGGGACCCAGTTCGACCCCCGGCTTGTGGATATATTCATAAAGATCATGGACGGCTATCGGGAGGAAGTCCTCGGGACAAGTCCGTAATTCGGATGTTTTGTCAATTCACTTCATAATGGTCTGTTCTTACGTTATCGCCGGGTGATGTCCCGGTCAGGGCCACAGGGGTGACTGAGAAATAGTATTTCCCTCTGTTTGAACTGGTTGGATGCACCTCCCACTGGGTGGATGTTGCGCCGGAAATGGGAAGGATATTCCCGTTGTTGTCCATCTTGTACCATTGGTACTGATGTATTCCTTCAGGGTCTCCTTCCGCGTCATAATATGTGAATGTGCCCACCAGTGTCCACTTCCCTGATATCCTGACCAGGCTGATGGCCACATTCTGGGCTTCAGGCTTGTGGTTCGTGGAGATTGGCCCGATGGATGTGCTCACCACAGGCTGTCCCGGGGATGTCCCGGTCAAAGCCACGGGGGTGACCTCAAAGGAGATGACTCGGTCCACATCCGCCACCGTCAAGGTATAGGACTGTGAGGTTCCCACTGTTGTCTCCGTTCCTCCAAGGCTGGTGATCCATCTGTAGGTTGACTGGCCTTCCGCATCACCCTCTGCATCCGAATACACATACAGTCCGGTGAGGGTGACCCCTACAGTGGTCTGGCCGAGGATTGCAACATCCGTTGCCACCGGCGGGGCGTTTCCTGCTCCCGGAGGAACCCTGACGGGCGGGTCTGACAGCGGAGCGCTTGAAGTCGCAGTGTCTGAAGGATCAATGAGATTGATGACCTTCA
>JAWOHX010000083.1:0-8150 GCA_046484975.1 Clostridia bacterium | reverse complement strand
ATAGGATATGTCCAGGCGTTCCACATTCTTTTCCATGTGGAAAGGCAGTTCCAGGTATGCCCCTTCCATGTCCTTTGTCACATGCTTGCGTAAGACCGTCTCCTTTGTCATTGCCTCTTCTCCTTTCCAGCCGGCTTTTTTCAAAACGGGGCCTCCCCAAAGGACACCGGCTTTATATTCTCCCGCTCCATGAGCATCAACAAGTCATCGTTCAACAGGAACCGGTATTCCATGACGCGTTTCTCCCATTCCGGGGTGATGCGGGACAACTTTTCGTCCGGCAGGGCGGGATGGAGGAACAACTCGGTGATCCCCTCTCGGCATCCCGCCACCTGCCGGATATAGTAGTCACGCAGGTTCCCGTAGGAGCCGATCTGCTTCACGGGATGGGGATTGGAAATCATATCATCGATCAGGTCCACCCCCATGAGTGCCGCCCTCATCACAATCATCCTGTGGGCGGCATACAGGAAACCGGGCACTTTTCCTGCAAACTGTTCCTTTAGGAACCCGGGGCTTTTTGGAAAACGGAACGGGAGGTTGTATTTTCTGCAGAGCTTAAAGGCATTGACGAAAAACAGCCTCCCGTTGATCCCGTAAAGCGTGCCGCTATGGCTGTCCGCATGATCCACCCCGCATCCCGCCTCTTTCATGAGGCGCACCTGGGCTTCCAGTTCCAGGCTGACATGGGAGGATTTCCCGTGTTTTGCCAGGCGCTTCGTGTCCCACAGCCACCCGTTCTCATCCAACAGGGAGGAGACCTTGTCTGGTGGGGCGATGCTCGGCCACCCTTCGGACTCCCAGTCTGAATTGAGGGTCAGGTGGATCCCCACGGGGTATTTGTTCTCCCGGGCCATGTCCATTGCCTCCCCGGCCTTCGGGCAGGGAGCCATCAGGGTGGAGGAGGTGATTCTTTTTTCCCGGAACAACTCCCCGATGGCTGCGTTGGTGCTCTCGCTCATCCCCAGGTCGTCAGCGTTGATGATCAGGTAGCGTTCTCCCATACACTCATGCCTCTTTTATCTCAGGTTCTGCCGGTCCCGGTCTTGTCTTTCCGTTTCTGAAATGCATGAACCATGAAAACACGCAGCTCACCACCATGGCCATGAAGGGGAAGACAATCATCAGGAACCGGGAGGCCCCGTCCGGGTTGAGCCCGGGGTTGTCACCGCTTTCAAAGCCATAGACCAGGTTCACCAGCAGGTATCCGAGACTGATGAAGAGTCCGCTCAGCCTGTTCATAAAGCCCATGGCGCTGATGTAGATGCCTTCCCGCTGGATGCCGTATTTCCGGGCGTCCTCGTCCATGATCTTGGCGGCGATGAGGTCCATGGTGGCGATGACGCCTGCCACCCCGAAGCCGATGATGCTGCAGATGAGGATGGCTCCCAGCAGGCTCGTCATGAAATACAGAGGGACGAATCCAATGCTTAAAACGATGAGCGCTGTCCGCCAGGCGGGGATCAACGTCACACGCTTGACCATCCAGACCCAGAAAATCATGCTGACGATGGCAACCATGATGACGGTCCCCAGCAGAAATGCAGAATTGCTGTTGTCCAGTTTCAACGCGTACAACACAAAGAAAGGAACGGCCTGCATCACCAGGGCAAGGGCTGCGCTGTAGAAGGCATTGGTCAGGCCGAAGATCCAGAACTTCGGGTTGACGAACAGGGCCTTGAGGCTGGACCAGAGGGCGGGTTTCTCTGTATTGATGTAGTTTTTGTTCTCATGGCAGCCGAAGGTGGTGTACAGGATCACGGCAAGGGCCAGGAGCCCGTAGACGATGGCCGTGTTGGTGTATCCCAGCTTCCCGGTGACGATGGGAGTCAGGGCGATGCTGATGATCATGGCCATCAGCTGGAAGGCCTGGCGCATCCCGTTGGTCTTGGCCCGGGTCACGTCATCACGGAACAATTCCGGGAACAGGGCCCCGTAGTTCGCGTTGATGAGGGAGTCCAGGGTGCCGGTGAGGATGTACATCAGCAGCACATAGACGAACATGGCTTGTTCCGATGCAAAGGCCGGCGGCGAGAAGAACAACACGAAAAAGAGAATCAGCAGAGGTGTGCCGATGACAAGCCAGGGTCGTCTCCTCCCCCACCTGGTTCGTGTCCTGTCGGATAAAATCCCGTAGACCGGGTTGTCGATGGCGTCCACGAAGGTGTAGATAAACAGGACAAGGGCGAATGATTTCGTGTTGAGGCCGAGGGTGATGACATAGAAGACTGCAGCATAGGTCTTGAACATGTTGATGGGTATCGAGGTGCCGAACATGCCGATGGCATAACGGAGTGGATTGGTCCTCTTCTGTGGAATATCAGATGAATGTTCCATCATATCCCCCCACATATTATATTTTACATTCATTGTATAACAGACGGGCGAAGAATGGTAGGGGTTCCCTCAGGCCTGCGTCTCCGTGTGGTCCTTGCCGTTTCTAAAATGCATGAACCAGGAGAAGGCACAGCAGACCACCATGGCCATGAAGGGAAAGATGACCATCAGGAAACGGGAGGCCCCGTCCGGGTCCAGGCCGGGCTGGTCCCCGCTTTCAAACCCGTACAGGAAATGGACCAGCAGGTATCCCAGGCTGATGAACAGCCCTCCCAGGCGATTCATGACATTCATGGCGCTGATGAAGAGGCCTTCCCGCCGGATGCCGTATTTTTTTGCGTCCTCGTCCATGATCCTGGCGGCGATGAGGTCCAGGGTGGCCATCACGCCTGCCACCCCGAAGCCGATGATGCTGCAGAACACGATGGCGCTGATGAGATCATTTGCAAAATACAAGGGGATGAATCCCAGGGCCAGGACCACGAGGGCAGCCCTCCAGGCAGGCAGGAGGGTCACCCGCTTCACCATCCAGACCCAGAAGACGATGCTGGCGATGGCCACCAGGGCGACTGTCCCCAGCATGAAGGCGGAGTTGTGTTTGTCCAGGTTGAGGGAATAGATCACGAAAAACGGCACGGCCTGCTGCACCAGTGCGATGGCGGCGGTATAGAAGGCGTTGGTCAACCCGAAGATCCAGAATTTCGGGTTGGTGACCAGGGCTTTGAGGCTTGCCATGACGGCGGGACGCTCCATGCTGGCGTATTCCTTTTTCTCGTGGCATCCGTAGGTGCAATACAGGATCACGGCGAGGGCCAGTATCCCGTAGAGGATGGCGGTATTGGTGTACCCGATCCTGTCGGCGATCAGGGGGGTCAGTGCGATGCTGATGATCATGGCAGCCAGCTGGAAGACCTGGCGCATCCCGTTGGCCTTTGCCCTGCGAAACTCATCCGTGAACAACTCGGGGAACAGGGCCCCGTAGTTCGCACCCACAAGGGAGTCCAGGGTGCCTGTGAGGATGTACATCAGCAGCACATAAATGAACAGGGATCTCTCCGACACGAATTCCGGCGGGCTGAAGAAGAGGATGAAAAAGAGGATGAGAAGGGGCGTTCCGATGACCATCCACGGCCGCCTTCTCCCCCACCGGGTGCGTGTCCTGTCGGATAAGAGTCCGTAGACCGGATTGTCGATGGCATCCACGAAGGTGTAGATGAAAAGGACAAGGGCAAACTGCTTGGTGGCAAGGCCCAGGTTGACCACATAGAAAATGGCTGCATAGGTCTTGAACATGTTGACAGGTATCGACATGCCGAACATGCCGATGGCATAACGAAAAGGATTTGTCCTCTTCTGAGGAATATCTGCCTGTCGATCCATTGCATCCCCTGAATCATTCCTGATACATTGATTGTATATCAGATGCGTTTGGAAAGATATTCTTTTCCTCCGGGCTTTTATCCTGTCTGTACGATTGCCATGGAAAGGTTTTGCATTTATAATGGGGATAGCCAAAGTGCATTACACGAAAGCCGTTTGAGAGGTTGATATGCTTAGCATCAAGGAAGTGAAAACCCGCCGGGACCTGAAAAAATTCGTTGTCTTCCCCAACAGGATGTACAGGGACAACCCGTACTTCGTGCCTGAACTGGTCATGGACGACCTGCACACCCTCAGCAAAAAGAAAAACCCCGCCTTCGCTTTTTCCGAAGGCACATATTACATGGCCTATGACGGGAAAAAGCCCGTGGGCCGCATCGGCATTCTGGTGAACCACAGGAGCAATGAGAAGTGGAACCAAAAACAGGCACGCTTCACCCATTTGGACTTCATCGACGACCGGGCGGTCTCCGCACTTCTCCTCGGGACGGCGGAAAACTGGGCCAGAAGCCATGGCTATGACAGCCTGCACGGGCCCATGGGCCTGACGGACATGGACCACCAGGGCATGCTCATCGAGGGTTTTGAGGAAAACGACCTCTACATCACCCTGTACAACCATGCCTATTACCCGGAGCACATGGAATCCCTGGGGTATAAGAAGGATGTGGACTACATCGAATACCAGCTCTTTGTGCCGGACAAACCCCTTGAGGTGGTGTCCAGGATCGCCCAAAGGGTTATCCGGAGATTCAACTACCGGCTGGTGGAGTTCACCCATAAAAAGGAGATCCTCCCCTGGGCCCAGAAGATTTTTAATTTGTACAACGACGCATACTCCAAGCTCTATGGCACCTCCGCGCTGACCCAGGAGCAGATCGACATGTACATCAAGGCGAATTTTGGGTTCGTGAATCCGGATTTCATCAAACTTGTGGTTGACAAGGACGACCAGGTGATCGGATTCGGCATCACCATGCCAAGCATCTCGAAGGCACTTCGGAAAGCCCGGGGACGCCTGTTCCCCTTCGGGTTCATCCATATCCTCAAGGCCATCAGAAAAAACGACACGGTGGACATGTATCTGGTGGCCATCCATCCGGACCACCAGGGCACCGGGGCCATTGCCATCCTCCTGGACAGCCTCACAAAGTCCGCCAACCGCTACGGGATCACCCTCGCGGAAACCGGGCCGGAACTGGAAACCAACCTCCAGGTACAGGCCCAGTGGAAATTTTACAAGACAAGACAGCACCGGAGGCGCAGGATATACCTCAAGAACCTGTCATGACCAACCTTGGACTCACAGATTGCTTTGGATTGTTTCCAGCCATTGGCTGACATCCTCTTTGACCGCATCCGAAGAAATGACCAGTTGCTTGCCCCATACAAAAAGGGTGGTGACCGGAAGGACACCCATCACCCTTCCCCCCTTCTTCTCCACCCTGCGGGTGAGGGAAGAAATTGCCTTCAAGGGAACCTTTTCATCCGATTTGGTGATGAAGAGCCATACCTTTTTACCCTTCAGATTTGCCCGGCCCAAGTATCCGTTGATGGCCGGCGAGGATTTCCCCGCCCAGATCTGGAGTCCCAGAAAGACATTCTCATAATCCTCCGGGTTGATTGCGGAAGGCTTGAGCTTGCTTTTCATGCCGAAGAAAGCAGCCCTTCCGGCATTCATGAGCTTCCCGGGATCCCGCTCCACAACTTCCTCGATTCTTTCCATATCGAATCCCGTCTGCCGTTGGATTTCCCGGGCCACCACCTCAGTGTTGCCTATCCATGAGTAATATGTGATCAAACTCTTTCCTGCCATGGGATATCTCCTTCCTAATCGTTACAAAGTCAGTCTTTTCTTGTGAAAAACCAGTGTTCCGGCGGCAAAAAGGACCGCTATGATGCCGGCATATAGAAAATGGATCCAAAGAATCCCGCTTCCCCTCACCAGCTCCACCGGGTCATACCAGCCATAAATGGACAGCTGCTTGAGAATCTCCGCATCGGCTGAGGCCCCGCCCAGCATGTTCATGAGGAGGAAAGCAATGGGAATGCCCGCCCCGAACCCCACGGAGTACTTGGTCTCATTGAAGAGGCATGAAAAGAAGAAGACAATCATCACCACCGCCATGTTCACCATCATGGTGGTCAGGTTGAGGCGGAGGAAAGCCGGGATGTCCAGCATGCCCGGGAACATAACCGTGCAGATGAGGACCCCCGTCCCAAAGAGTGCTGCGAACAGGATCACCAGGGAAACCAGGGCGTAAACCCCCTGGGTGACGATGATCTTCACCCTGGAATTGGGGGTGGACAACAGATATGCAAAGGAATGGTCGTCCACCAGCTTTGCCACCAGCCTGTTCCCCAGGATGATGCAGTAGACCATGGGGAAGCCGAACATCAGCATCCCATAGAGCCAGCTCGCCAGATAGCTTGTCAGGTCGGTCACGACAGTCGAGAAGCCAAAGGCCTTCATCATCTCCTCAGGAAACAGGTTGATCATGGAAGCCAGCATATCCATGTCCTTCGGGTCGTACATGGAGACCATCACGGTCAGGTACATGGTCAGCACTCCGAAGAATATGAGGAGCAGTTTCCAGTTCTTCTGAAGCATTTTTACAAACAACGGCATACTCATCCTGCTCAATCCCCCTTTCCGTAGAATTGCATGAACACATCCTCCAGTGTCTGTGTCTTGACATCCACATTGTGCACAGGAAACTTCGCCAGGGTCTTGATGAACAGATCGATTTCCTCCCCTGTCACGAAGACCTCCACCGCGTCCCCGATGATGCCGCATACCTCAAAACCCAGGGCCTTGAATGTTTCTGCGGCCGCTTCCAGCTCGGGAGACTTGATGAGAAAGCCTTTGCGTTGGGAATTCTTCAGGGTCTGGACATCGGACTGGCTGACGATCCTCCCATCCTTTATGATCAAAGCGGCGTCACAGGTCCTCTCCACCTCCTCGAAAATGTGGCTGGACATCAGGATGGTTTTGCCCCTGGCCTTTTCATGGGCGATGAGTTCCACGAAACGGTTCTGCATCAGGGGATCGAGGGAACTGGTGGGTTCGTCCAGTATGAGGACATCGGGATCGTGCATGAAAGCTGTCACAATCCCCAGTTTTTGTTTCATGCCCTTGGAAAACCTCCTGATTTTTCCCTTCGGGTCCAGCTGGAACATCTCCATCAGCCGCTTCTGCAGGGAGAAATCCCTGGTGCCCCTCATGCGGTGCATGAAACGGAGGAACTCGTCCCCGTTCATGTCGGCAAGAAAGGAGATTTCGCCAGGGATGTATCCCAGGGTCTTCTGGATCTCCGGGGCTTTCCTGGAGCAGTCCAGTCCCCCGATGGAACAAACGCCGCTGTCGGGCTTCATGAATCCCAGAAGCGCCCGGATGGTGGTGGTTTTTCCGGCCCCATTGGGACCAAGGTATCCCATCACCTCCCCCTTGCCCACGGAAAAGTCCAAGTCAAAGACTCCTTTTCCACTGGGATATGTCATTGTCATGTTCCTGACTTCAATCATGCATTCCCCTCCCTATCCCCGGCCTGCGGCGGCCTTGTCCAGATAGCCGGTGATTTGCTCCTCCGTCATACCGGGATATGTCTCCCGGAGCCCTTTCCGGATGACCTCCAGATAGGCATCGGACGGATTGTTCGTCTCCATGTCCCTAAACTCCAGGGGATCCCGGGTAAATGTCCTCACCGGGAAGCCTTCCAGCATCCCCAGTTCCAGCGTGCAGCCGTACCATCGCCCTTCCTGCCCCTGGATGTCCTTGAACTGCTCCTCCGTGACCAGGTAGGCCCTGGATAAGGTCACGGCCCCGGGGTCGTGCTCTTTGCTGATAAAAGCCACCCCGCCATGGCCCCATGTCCTGGATTCCCCGGCGAAATAGAGGGCATGCCGGATGAGGTAGGGACAATCGGCCACGGGCAGGCTGCGGTCTTTGCATCCGGGGTTGCCTTTCAGTCCCCCTCCCTGGATATACCAAAGGAACCGCTCCCTGTATAGATTGGAACCGTAGCAGGCGTACCATATGTATTTATTTTCGTTTTTCTCTTCCATCATCGGGAAACTGTCTCCATCCGGGTTTCGGGCAGACGATTCATTATGCCAATGAATACAGTATACTACTTTTCATCGTCGGTAAAAAGGCATAAAAAAACATGCGGCTTTCAACAGCCGCATGTTTGGTATGCCTCTGTTTCCTACATCAGCACCGGATTGTCGTTGATGAGGAACCCGGGGGTGACCTCCAGGACATCCGCAATCTCAAACAGGAGATCCAGATGGATGTCCTCTTTCCCTTCCTCAATCTCATTGACCCTGTTGAGGGGAAGGTTCAGTCTCAGGGAAAACTCCTCGATGGACATGTTCCCCAGAATCCTCGTTGCCCGGATATTGCCTCCGACCTTTTCATTGATGTCCATATT
>JAWOHX010000012.1:0-4973 GCA_046484975.1 Clostridia bacterium | reverse complement strand
ACCTCGGCCTCGGTCAGTTCCTTGCCATCCCTTGCCGAGAGTTGCCGGCCCAACAGCTCCACCTGCTGTTGCCATGCCTCGTTCACGTCCGCGTCGCTGACCGTCATCTTCTCCGTCTGGGCCATCTGGTAGAGCATCTCACGCTCGATGAGCAGGCGGAGCGTGCTCATGGCGATGCCGATGCGGGCCTCGTCCGCCGGCTCCGCGCCGTTGTTGATCGCTTTCCAGCGCTGGATGCGTTGTCCGCAATCCGTACCCCATGGTGGATTTCAAATCTCTCCTTCAACCCCCTCAGGATGGATATGGTGTCCTCCACGGTGGGCTGATTCACCAGGACGGTCTGGAAGCGCCTTTCCAGGGCGGCATCCTTTTCGATGTTCCTGCGGTATTCATCCAGGGTGGTGGCCCCGATGCAACGGAGCTCTCCCCTGGCAAGCATGGGTTTCAGCATGTTGCCCGCATCCATTGATCCTTCGCTTTTGCCTGCTCCGACAATGGTATGAAGCTCATCGATGAAAAGGATGATCCTTCCTTCCGACTCCTTCACCCCGTCAAGAACGCTTTTCAGTCGCTCCTCGAATTCCCCCCTGTATTTTGCTCCCGCAATGAGGGCCCCCATGTCCAGGGCGAAAACAGTTTTTCCCTTCAGCCCCTCCGGCACGTCCCCTTTGAGAATCCGCTGGGCCAACCCCTCCGCAATGGCGGTCTTGCCCACGCCGGGTTCCCCGATGAGCACCGGGTTGTTCTTTGTCCTTCTCGACAGAATGCGGATCACCCTTCTGATTTCTTCATCCCGGCCGATGACAGGATCCAATTTACCTTCCCGTGCCAACTCCACCAGGTCCCTGCCAAACCTCTGCAATGCCTCATAGCTGTTTTCCGGCGTGTCGCTTGTCACACTTTTGTTTCCCCTGATTCTGGCAAGAACCTGCAGGAACGCTTCCCGGTCTATGTTGAATTTTCGAATGACCCCGTCTTTTTCAGTAAGGATGGCAAGATACAGGTGCTCACAGCTGATGAAGGAGTCCCCGAGTTTTTTCATCTCCTCCTGTGCGTTGAGAATCAATTTATTGTATGCCCTGGAGGGGGAGGGGTTCCCCAGGTTCTGTCCCGATACCCTTGGCATCCGGTCCAGAACGTTCTTCAGTTCCGCGGACATGGATGCAATATCCACCCCCATCATAGCAAGAATCCTGGGCACCAGCCCTTCGGGCTGCCCCACAAGTGCTGCATGAAGGTGTCCGGGCTCCATGGCCGCATGCTCCTCCCGGATGGCGGATTGCTGGGATTCCATCACCGCCTCCTGCGCCTTTATGGTGAATTTCTGAAGGTCCATTGTTTTTACCTCCCTCTTTTTCCTTCAAAGCCGCTGATGTCCTTTAGTTTCCTGTAGAGTTCCTCTTGCTCCGTCGTCATTTTCCTGGGGTTGACCATCTGCACCTTGATAAACAGGTCCCCCCGGGTCTTGTCGGCCTTCCAATAGCCCTTCCCGGGGATTCGTACTGAGCCCATGCCGTCCATGTCACGGGGAAGCCTGAATTTGATGTTCTCCCCGAAGTGCTCCACGGTGATCTGTTCCCCGAAATATGCCTCCCAGGGATGCACCTGCACGGTCCTGATGATATGGCTTCCATCCAGTTCCCATCCCTTTTCCGGACGGATCCTTGCTGTGAGGTACAGGTCACCGCTCTGGCTCCCGGACAATTCCTCCCCTTTTCCCCGGTATTTTATTTTGCCCTTGTCCTTGATTCCCGGTGGAATCTTGATGGTGATGGTCCTTTCCCCCGCCATCATGGACTTCTCGGTTCCCTCCATGGCCTCACGGAGGGTGATCTCAATTTCTCCTTCATAATCCCGGGCCTTTCTTGCATGCCTGGTGCGGGCGCCCCGGAATATGTCGCCTCCCTCGAAGCCGTCGGAGAAAAACATGTTGAAAAAATCCGAGAAATCGCTCTGGGATCCTCCGGTGTTCCTCTGGAACCCGAAACTGGAAGGATCGAACTCATGTCCGTTCTTGAAGTGTTGTCCGCTCCCGAACTGGTCGTATTTCCTTCTTTTTTCGGGATCGGACAATGCTTCATATGCCTCGTTGATCTCCTTGAACTTCTCGTCCGACTGCTTTCCCTGGGTGGTGTCGGGATGGTGTTTTTTCGCCAGGGAACGGAAGGCTTTCTTGATGGTTGCCTTATCCGCCTTTCTGTCCACCCCCAGGATCTTATAGTAGTCCTTGTATTGCATGGTTTCCTCCTTTCTCTTTTTTGACCATCTCTGACCTTCACCATCAATTATACCCTTTTCCTCGTGAAATGCAATGATTTTAAATAAAAAAATAACCCTTTCGGGTTATTTTCACATCATTGTTCTGATCAGGGCCTGCAGGATGTTGACCAGTATGATCACCGCCAGAAAAGAAAAGTCGAGGCGGGTGCCTGCCAGTGGTGTCTTGCTCAATAGCCTCCTCACGGGTTCCAGTACGGGTTCCGTGATGGATATCAAAAAGCTGTAAGTCCTGCTGTCCCTGGCTTTCTGGAAAAAGGACAGTATCAATCGCGCAAACAGGATGTAGACAATGATTTCAAGAAGCCAGTATGTCGTTGTCAGGACAAGGGGCATGATGCCTGTCTATTCCATCCAGGGCATGACGGTCCTGTCTTTCAGTTCCTGTCTGAAATCATTGGGTTTGCTGTCCTCGATGATGCAGGAAGCAGGTGTCACGACGAAAATGCCGGCAGAGATCTTTTTGATGTTCCCGTCCAGTGAGTATACGGCTCCGCTGATGAAATCAACGATTCTCTGTGCCAGGTCCCTGTGGATGTTCTCCAGGTTGATGACCACGACCTTGTTGGACCGCAGACAGGAACAAATCTCCCTTGCATCCTCGAAACTGTCCGGTTGCATGACATTCAAAGTGGTCGTCGCATTCTCATGAAGATTCACGACCTTGTTGGATGAGGTTTGTTTCTTTGGAATGGGTTTGTTTTCTTTTTCAGACATGAATTTCAGAGATTCTCCTGTTTCTTCCTCTGCTTCCCAGCCGACAGCTGTAAGCATCTTGTCAAGCAGATTACCCATGGTAATGCCCCCTTTTTCTTTCGTAAATTTAAAAACTTTGTCTTTCGTATTGTGTCAGGAGTGATGGCCGAATATGGAAGATCCAACCCGAACCATGCTTGACCCCTCTTCTATGGCGACTTCAAAATCGTTGCTCATCCCCATGGAAGCGTACTCCATACAAGTATTGTAGAATGATTTCCTGGCAATGTCAACATAAAAATGCCCCAGCTCCCGGAAAACCCAGCGCACATCCCCGGGGTTTTCCGTATGGGGGGCCATGGTCATCAGTCCCTTGATCCTGACATTTCCATTGGATTCATTGTGCTTTATCATCTCCAGGATTTCCTTTTTATCCGCTCCGAATTTGCTGTCTTCGCCGGATATGTCCACCTGCAGCAGGACATTTTGCACCTTGCCCATGCCTTTGGCGAGCTTTTGAATCTCCTCCAGCAACCTGAGGCTGTCCACTGAATGAATCAGGGCGGCTTTCCCCACCACTTCCCTGGCCTTGTTGGTCTGCAGGTGACCGATGAAATGGAAACGGGCCTCTTCCCCGAAGGCCTCATGCTTCAACCCGAACTCTCTGGTGCGGTTTTCCCCGAAATCCCTGTGCCCCGCCTGTATCAATGTTCTCACCGCATCCATGCCGGCATTTTTCGAGACCGCCACCAGGACCACGGGTTTCCCGGGGGTTGACGAACGGATGCCGGCCGCTTTCATTCTTTCCCTGACGTCCTGCAGGTTCCTGACGATATCCCCGCTCATCTGATGCTTTGTCCCTCCTCCACCGAATCCGGCTTCAATATATATTTGTCATACAGGCTGAATCTCCCGTCACTGCTTTCAATGATGGCGTTAGTCCCGTTCTCAAAAACCACCCGCACATCCAGGAAACTGACCCAGATGTCCTTGATGACTGCGAGCTGCACCTCTTTGTAGGGATAAGACCGGAGTTGGACCAGGGAGGAGACCGGGACAATCAGTCCATTGTATTCCGATAGGATAATCTTCCCTTTGATCCTCCGCAATCCTGTCAGCTCCCCCTGCTTGGACTCCACCTTGAAAAAGACCACGGTGCTGACCTCGTCTTTTTCCCCAAGGATGGCGCCACCCAGCGGGATGCGGACTGCAGGGTCATCGGCCTCCAGAACCATGCCTTTGGCCGATAAAACCATCCCTGCGGCCTTGTTGTCCAACACGAAGGCCATGTAGAAGGAATCGTCGTTGACGGTTTTCATGAAGGTTTTTCCCTCCGTGATCTCCTCTGCCACGATTGCCTGTGGGCTTCTTTCCTTGATGATCCGGCCGACCTCAACGGGGCTTAGGAGATGCATGGCGTCGAAGGAGAACTCCCCTTCCAGCCCGTCGATGTGATAACTGGCGTAACCCGGGCGGACGGTTGCAATCTCGGACATGTTCCCTTCCAGGATTTTCTCCAGCTGGACGACTTTCTGGGACAATTCCCTGATGTAGGCGTCACTGGTGGGCGCTCCCACCATGATATCGTTGCGCATCCGGGCGTTCCTCTGGATGTTGGCCAGGGCAAAACCGAACCCTGACAGGTCGCCCTGGACAAGGCCTCCTGCGATGTCGGATACCAGAACAATGATGTCATCGTTGATTTTTTTGAGATCACGGGTAAAGATCCCGCTTGTCTCGCCGCTGTTTTTTTTCAACAGGAGAATCTCATTCCCCAGGTACTGTATTTCATGGAAGACGTCCATGTACTGCCTGTTGACGATGCTTGCGACCACATGGCCCGCAGGAACCCGCTGCCCTTCCATGGCGTTTTTCTGAAGCATTCCGTCATATCCGGACCGCGGCACGATTGGGCACCGGCGCACGCAGGATGGAGAAAATGGTACCGACGGAAATATTGATATCGACATTGCTGGAACCATCCAACGGATCGAACACCA
>JAWOHX010000152.1:0-14073 GCA_046484975.1 Clostridia bacterium | reverse complement strand
CGTTCGACTTGCATGTGTTAGGCACGCCGCCAGCGTTCGTCCTGAGCCAGGATCAAACTCTCAAAAAAAATATTTCTGAACCTGGCGGTTCATTTTTTAGTTTGTCTTCATTACCATTTTTTGTCGATTCTCTCGAATCAACGGGATCCTCACTTTTAAAGTGCACTGTTTAATTTTCAAGGTTCATGGCCGCTGCTTTTTAAGCGGCTTTATCATAGTAACACAGGGCATTTTTCGTGTCAAGCGGATTTCATTCAAATCACGAAAATATTTTCTCCGCTTCCGCCATGTCTTTCATTCAGTAATCAAATCGTCGATGGAAGCCCCTGGAGGCACGATGGGATAGACCATTTCATCCTTGTCAATGCGGAAATCCATGACCACCGGCCGGTCTGTTACCAGCAGGGCTTTCTCGATGGCCTTGTCCACATCCTCCGGATTGTCCACCCGGATTCCTTCAGCCCCCATGGCCTTGGCAAGAGCCACAAAATCCAGATCGTCACTGATGTCGGTCTCGGAATACCTGTTCTCCAGGAACAGTGTCTGCCATTGCCGGACCATTCCAAGGACCCCGTTGTTGAGGATGGCCACAATGACGGGTATCTTGCATCTGACAGCGGTGGCAATCTCGTTGAAGTTCATCCGGAAGCTTCCGTCACCGGCGAAGTCCACAACGACCTTGTCGGGATTGCCGATCTTGGCTCCGATGGCGGCTCCCAGCCCATATCCCATGGTCCCCAGTCCGCCTGATGAGATGAACTGGCGGGGATAGGAGTATTTGAACCACTGGGCGGCCCATAGCTGGTTCTGGCCCACTTCCGTGACAACAATGGCTTTTCCCTGGGTCTGTTTGTGAAAGCTCCTGATGACATTCTGGGGCTTGATGGTCTTGCTGTCTTCCGTGTAGGTGATGGGATACTTCCCTTTCCATGCCATGACTTCCTCCAACCAGCTGCCCTCGGTTTTTTCCTGGACCATCTCCACCAGCCCTTCCAGGATCTGTTCCATGTATCCGCAGAGCGGATAGGTGACTTTCACGTTCTTGTTGATCTCGGCTGAATCGATGTCGATATGGATGATTTTTGCCTCGGGGGCAAAAGCCTTCAGGTTGGATGTCACCCTGTCGCTGAACCGCGCTCCCACAGCAATCAGAAGGTCGCAGTTGGATACAGCCAGATTGGAAGCCTTGTGCCCGTGCATCCCGATCAGGCCGGTATAGAGATTGTCTCCGGACGGGAAGGAGCCCAACCCCATCAGGGTCGTGGCAACGGGAATCCTTGCTTTCCTGGAGAGTTTCTTCACCAATTCACTGCATCCGGATATGGTCACGCCTCCTCCGGAGATGAGAAAGGGCCGTTTCGCCTCATTGATGGCTGCGGCGGCTTCCTCCAGCATACTTTCACAGACTTTCTCGTGACGGATTCCTGCATGCTGTTTCAGGAAATCCTCCTTTGCCACATCCACTTTCTCATATTCCCATTCGGCTTTTGTCACATCCACGCAGATATCCACCAGGACAGGTCCCGGACGGCCTTCCTTGGCGATGGCAAAAGCCTCCCGGATGGAAATGGCAAGGTCCTTGACCTCCTTGATGATATAGTTGTGTTTCGTGATGGGTATGGTGATCCCCGTGATGTCCACTTCCTGGAAGGAATCCTTTCCCAGCTCATGCTTGGCCACCTGCCCGGTGAACGCCACGATGGGCACCGAATCCATATATGCCGTCGCAATCCCAGTGACCAGATTGGTGGCTCCGGGTCCGCTGGTGGCAATGCAGACACCCACTTTCCCGGTGGATCTGGCATATCCGTCAGCCGCATGGGCAGCCCCCTGCTCATGGGATGTCAGGATGTGCCGTATGGAATCCCTGTTCCGGTACAACTCGTCATACAGAAAAATGACCTTCCCTCCCGGGAATCCAAACACAACATCGACTCCCTGCTCTTTCAGGCATTCGACAAAAATCTGCGATCCATTCAGTTTCATGGGCTTTACCTCCTGTTATTTAAGCACCGCTCCCGTATTGGCTGATGAAACCATCCGGGCATATCTTCCCAGATAACCGGTTTTGATTCTCGGCTCTTTGGAAACAAAATTGTCTTTTCTCTCCTGCATCTCCTTTTCCGGAACAAGCGCCTCAATGATTTTACCCGGCACATCAATCCGGATAAAATCCCCTTCTTTCAACAGTCCGATGGGGCCTCCTTCCATGGCTTCCGGCGAGACGTGCCCCACTGAGAGTCCCCTTGTGGCTCCCGAGAACCGGCCATCCGTCAAAAGGGCCACATGGTCGATGAGTCCCATGCCTGCAATGGCGGAGGTGGGCCCGAGCATTTCCCTCATCCCAGGCCCCCCCTTGGGTCCTTCATAACGGATGACCACCACATCCCCCTTGTTGATTTTTCCATCATAAATGTCCTGCATGGCCTCATCCTCGCTGTCAAAGACCCTGGCTGGTCCCTGATGGACCAGCATGGAGGCACTGACCGCGGACCGCTTGACCACGGCTCCATCGGGGGCAAGGTTGCCCCGGAGGATGGCGATGCCTCCTGATGCGGAATGGGGCTTGTCCACAGACCGAATCACCTCGGTGTTCCGGATGATGGATTTTCCCACATTGTCCGCCACGGTTTTTCCCGTCACGGTCATCAGATGCCCGTGGAGCAATCCGTGGGTCCTTAATTCATTCATGACCGCCTGTACGCCTCCTGCCTCATACAAGTCCTGCACATGGTGGGGGCCTGCGGGTGAGAGCTTGCACAGGTTTGGGGTCTGTCCGCTGATCTCATTGATGATGTCAAGGTCAAGGGTTACGCCGGCTTCATTGGCAATGGCCAGCAGATGGAGGACGGAATTCGTGGAGCACCCCAGCGCCATATCCACCCGCAATGCATTTTCAAAAGCCTCCCGGGTGATGATATCCAGGGGCCTGATGTTTTTCTCCACCAGATCCATCACCTGCATGCCTGCAGCTTTGGCAAGCCTGATCCTGTGGGCGTATACCGCAGGGATGGTTCCATTACCGGGAAGTGCAATCCCCAGCGCCTCGCTCAGGCAGTTCATGGAATTCGCCGTGAACATCCCGGAACAGGATCCACATCCCGGGCAGGCGTCATTCTCCAGATCCAGCAGTTCCTCTTCGGTGATTTTCCCGGATTTGAATGCACCCACCCCTTCGAATACGCTGTTCAGGTCCAATTGCACGTTGTTCCTGCTCAAAGACAGCATGGGTCCTCCGCTCACCACCACGGACGGAACATTGATCCTTGCGCAGGCCATGAGCATCCCCGGTACAATCTTGTCGCAGTTTGGGATAAAAACCATTCCGTCAAAATGATGTGCAAGGCCCATGGTCTCACAGGAATCCGCTATCAGTTCCCTGGAAGCCAGGGAATATTTCATTCCTTCGTGTCCCATTGCAATCCCGTCGCAGACGCCAATCATCCCGAATTCCAGGGGTGTCCCCCCGGCCATCCGGATGCCTGTCTTAACGGCTTCCGCGATGTTGTTTAGATGAATGTGGCCCGGGACCACCTCACTTTTGGAATTGGCAATGCCAATCAAGGGCCGGGACAATTCCTCGTCGGTATATCCCATGGCTTTGAAAAGGGAACGGTGGGGAGCCCTCTCTGTTCCTTTGACTATCTCATTCGCACTCATGACAAGGCTCCTTTCCCGATATTGAACAAATTCGCGATCAGGTTGTTGTTGTACAGGTAACTTGATATGATTCCATTCTCAATGCTTTCAGACAACCAGGGTACTTCCCTGATGGATAAGACAAACGCAGCAACGAGCAGAAGGATGAACACCATGAGGAATCCCACCCCGATGCCCAGCACCATGCCCCCCAACCGGTCCACCTGCTTGATGAGCGGGATCTTCGCAATGCCTTCCACTACATGCCCGAAGAAAAAGAAAACAATCCGCAGGATGATGAAGATGACAATGGCGCAGAGGATGACCATGATAATGTCCGTGAGCTGAGAAATGAACGCAGCGGATATTTCGCTGGCCGTGGTGCTTCCTGCGGATACGCTGTCGGCCAGGGCCTTCGTGATGTTCTCCGGAAGAGGCAGGTTCTGTACAGAATCATACAACGGCGTGGTTCCCGCCGACCGGCCTGGATTGATGTTCATCCCTTCCAGGACCTTGGCAATCATCGTCTGCAACCTGGTGTGGATGCTGGAGTCCCTGAGCCATATTGACAGGGGTTTTGCAAACTTGAAGGAGAGGAATATGGCAAGGATATACGAGACAAATTTAAACAGCGTACTCATCAGTCCTCTTGCGGTCCCGATGACTGTGAATGCGAAGATGATGCCTATGACTATAAAATCGGCTATGGTCATGCCCTTCACCTTTCTGATTTGTTTTTCCATTATAAATTATTATCTCAAATTATACAAGACCAGCTCATCAGCGGTATGGATGAGAAGGATATCCCCGTTCATGAGAAATGATTCCCGGACATCTGAAAGTCCGCCGACTTCGCTCTGGAAACCCGAGCCCCTGTCGAATATGGTCAAGCTGCTCCTGGACCAAACCACACAGATGTCGTCCAAGGCGGCCATCCCCAGCGGGTCGAATCCAATCTGCTTGTCCCAATCGGCCCCGGTTGTATTGGTGATTTTCATCAGGTAAGCCTTCTCTTCTTTCGTGTGCTTGACAAAGAGGCTGCTCTTCATGTCAGAGACAACATGCTGTATGGATTCCATGGCATATTCCTTCAGGAGGTTTCCCGTGGGATTATATACAAAGAGGCCGTCCGGCCCCACAGCAGCGTAGACATCCTTGTTCAGGTACACGACCAGAGGACAGGTTCCCGGGGTCTGGATTCCGGATTCGGGAGCTGTCCCGTAGATCTGGTAGGTATCCAGGAATGTTCTGTCGACATGGATGAAGTCCATCCCGCAGACCACATATCTCCTACCGCTGTCAATGACAGCCGCAGAAACCGGATAACGGCTGGAATAGCTGGTTGTGGACAGGATATGTCCTTTGTTGTCGGTGATGACGACGCTGCCAAGATAGCCTTCCTTCGGTCCGGTGAGGATGACGGCATGGTCCGGGAAACCTGCCATCCCATATATTTCCTTGTTCAGCAGTTGTTCGTTGGTTTTATCCGCCCCTGCAAAGAACACCACGGCCCCACGCTTCTTATCGTATACCGCGGCGCCCCATGGGAATCCTGCCAGGCTGACATCATCATAGGATATCATCACGGTATTCACCGTCTCGCCGTTTTTGTCCATCACATCCAGAAGCTTGTCCGCGTAGACATAAATATATTCGTTGCTGCATTCCACCAGGAGATCCCTTGTAGCCGGGAGGGGAACCGTCTTGTAAATCCCTGTACTCATCCCGGGATTCCCTGAAACCCATCTTCTGAGATCCTGCCAGGCATGTTCATTTTTAACCATGTACACCAGCAATGCCAAGACAAGGGATACCATGATTATGGAAACGACGATCAATATCTTGACGGTTTTTTTCAAGTGGTTAACCTCTTTTGATATTTTGTATTTATCATAACATAAACGGGTGATGAAAAGAACACATGGCCTTCCCATCACCCGTTTTCCGCAGTCGTCAGGATATCATTTTTTTTCTCTTTTAAAGCACATGAACCAGTCGAGGCAATATGTGTCCTCGTTCTTGCTTTCCATCCGTTCCTTGGCCGTTCCACAGGAGCCTGGAGGGGGAACGATCACATCTTCGCCAGGGCGCCAGTCAGCCGGTGTTGCCACCTTGTCCTTGTCTGCCTTCTGCAATGCCTGGATGATGCGTTTGATTTCATCGAAATTCCTTCCTGTTGAGAGGGGATAATACAGGATGGTGCGGATTTTCCCTTCCGGGTCCACGATGAAGACGGCCCTCACGGCCTGTGTATTGGATTGCCCCGGCTGGATCATCCCGTATTTCCTTGCGACATCCATGCGGATATCTTCGATAAGTGGGAATTTCACCTCTACGTTCTTCATTCCCTTCCACTCCAGCTCATGGATCCTTCTGAGCCAGGCAATGTGGGCATACAGGGAATCCACGGACAGTCCCACCAGTTCGGTGTTCAAAGCCTTGAACTCATCCGCCATGGTGGCGAATGTCATGAACTCCGTGGTACAGACCGGGGTGAAGTCGGCAGGATGGGAGAACAGGATTACCCATCTTCCGGTATAGTCGTCAGGGAACCGGATGGGGCCCTGCGTGGTCACGGCTTCGAATGAAGGCGCTTTTTCTCCAATCAAAGGCATACTGTTATTCTGCTGGTTTTCCATTTCAAATACCTCCTTCTTTATATATATTATACCCGGATTCTACGTCAACGAATATAAAATGGGTGAAAGAAAAACGGGTATATTCGTTACTAAATCTATCTTTTTTACCTCGATATGATAGAATTAGAAAAGATAAAGTAACGGAAAGGCGAACTCAATTATGGTTAACAGAATTGAGTTTTAAAGCTATATACCTAACATCAAATGCGGGCATCTTTCTTTTACTTTAAAACGCAAAGGGAATAAGATTTTTAAAAGCTAAAAAATCCCTTTAAGAAATTGGTGTTATATGTTTAAAAATGCTGGAGATCTGAAATATGTATTTGTTATTCTAATCTTTTACATAAGCTTACTCCTATTGGGAGCACTTAATTTCAATAGCATGATCATAGGCGTATCATCCCTAGTATTGGTTGTTGTTAGCAGTATTAAATGGAGGATTTATGGCGGAATGATTTCCGCATTGCTCTCCACTGGAGTAATGATCTTTACCTTCTACACTTCAGCGGCGGGCTTCAGTATAGTATTTGTTATTGCTGGAGGCATTTGTTATTTTATCGTTGGTGGAATTATCAGTATTTATATTAAAGCCTTAGATAGAAAGCAAGCAGAAATAACTCTCCAAAAAAAATCCTTTGAAGTGTTGTTTAATAATTCCACAGATGCCATCATTTTTTATGATTCTCATAAAAAAATTATTGATACCAATAGTACATTCTCTAAGCTATTTGGTTTGAACCTTCCACAAATAATTGGCCAAGATATAGATAATGTGATGGATATGGGGAAAAATGAATCTGCTAATTCTCTTGTATGGAAGGAATTATTACAGTCTACTGCTTCTATAACAGAATTGGTTTGTTATCATAAAGAGGGATACCCCATTGAAGTTTTGCTTAAGATTATACCGTTAGCAATGAATGAAGTCCTTGTAGGGGGCTATGCGATTTTTAGTGATATCACAAAGCAAAAACAATATGAAAGTAAACTGAAATATTTAAGCTACCACGATCAGTTAACAGGCTTATACAATCGAACCTTTTTCGAAGAAGAGCTAGCCTTATTATCTAATCGTGAGAAATTTCCTATTAGTTTCATTGTATCAGATTTAAATGGCTTGAAGCTGATAAATGATACCTTAGGTCATGAAAAAGGGGATGATTTGATTAAGCTCACTGCTCAAATACTGAACCATAATGATTCTGATCATTGCATGGTTATCCGTACTGGAGGGGATGAATTTTGTATAATCCTTCCGGAAACAGATGAGAATGAATGCGGTGTTTTTGTTAGTAAAATCCGAGAACGCATTAATGCATATAACGAAGTCCATAAGGATTTATTGCTTAGTCTTTCTATTGGAATGGCAACAGCACCTGATTCCCACAGTTCCTTAGCGGACACTATTAAGTTGGCTGATGATCTGATGTATCGAGAGAAGCTACACGAAAGTTCTAATATAAAGGGTCAATTAATCGATACTTTGATGGCTACCCTTGCTGAGCGAGATTATATTACCGAAGGCCATGCACAACGATTAACTGAATTAGGGATCAAGCTTGGATCTGCTGCTGATATATCCCCTCAACAATTGGATGACCTAACACTATTGGCACAGGTCCATGATTTAGGGAAGGTAGGTATCCCTGATCATATCCTATTAAAAGAAGGTCCGTTAACAGATGAAGAGTGGGCGATTATGAAGCTACACCCAGAAAAGGGCTATAGAATTGCGTTGTCATCCCCTGAACTTGCAGGAATTGCAGAATTAATTCTAAAGCATCATGAGAAATGGGATGGGAGTGGATATCCCCTAGGTCTTAAGGAAGAGGGAATTCCTTTAGAATGTCGTATTCTTTCAATCATTGATGCTTTTGATGCGATGACTAGCCATCGTCCCTATAGAACAGCAATAACCGTCAAGGAAGCCTTAGCGGAAATAGAGCGGTGTTCCGGGTCACAATTTGATCCCAAGATAGTTCCTTTATTTGTTGAAATAGTAAGTACCGAGTGTAGGGCAACGAGTATGGAGTGCAATTAAGAACCAGGGATGATCTTAGAGTTTGATATGGCTTGGAGTATCTTGATTAGTCAATGCATACAATCGAAGAAATAACAAAACGCAACACTGGTGAGTACGCAATCAGACCATTTATAAAGATTTATCCAGAGGAAACATTACTTAAGATACCAGAATGGACAAATTCTGAAAATTTTCATCTAAGAAGGTTGGCCAGTGAGAGATTTCGACCAAAGCTTTCATGGGCCACAAAACGCGTACCGTGTAACATCCTAGCTTGTAATAACCACCGGGTATTAATGCTTTATTTTGAAGCGTGCATCAGTAACATCAAACTGCCAGTCTACTGACTTTTGATTGTAGTTGCGCTTCGTAGCCCAAGACTTCCCTTCTTGGTTCATCATTTCAATGGATGGGATCCGCCAGTTTAATCATAGAGTAGTCAGCGCACTGAGTTCCACTTCGGCAACATTAAGCCAACTTCCATGTTTGGGTGTATGGTGGATTTCTAACCGCTGGCCTAGCCGGGATGCTTGTGAAACAGGAAACCGTTCATACAAAGCCAAAATCGTGTGTGTATTGTGATTATCCATTACAAGGACCCCCTTTTCTGGGTCTGGATAATCTTCCTCCAGGATAACTCGAATCTGTTCCGCCCAATCCTGATTGGTCCGACGTTTGGATACATCACAATGTCGCCAACCACCTAAAGGTTCTGTGAAGAGGAAAATGCTACAAGTCACTTGTCAAATATACTCATCATCTTCTTTACGGACATACCTGGGTGTAGCTGGAATCGATTTTCTAGCTTCATCCAAGAACTGGCAATGCTTTTAATCCATACAAACAACTGGAATCGAGGTAATAGAGAGACATATATACTATATATACCTATATATACATAAGAAATATCATACCCTCATATCAAGCTTCACATACTCATGATGGGGAGCCACACTTTTATATGCGGGACGGATGATCTTTCCCGCATTCACCAGTTCCTCGATGATGTGGGCGCTCCATCCTGAGATTCTCGAGACGGCAAAGATCGGTGTGAAAAGCTCCGGGGGAATGTCCAGCATTCTGTAGACAAATCCCGAGTAAAAGTCCACGTTGGCACTGACACCCTTGTACATTTTCCTGACCTTACCGATAATCTCAGGGGCGAGGCGTTCCACCCTGTCGTAAAGATCAAACTCCTCGTCCAAACCTTTTTCCCTGGCCAGTTTCTCCACGTATTTTTTCAGGATGACTGCCCTGGGATCCGATATGGAATATACCGCATGGCCGATTCCATAAATCAGTCCGGACCGGTCAAATCCTTCCTTGCTGAGTATTTTCATGAGGTAGTCGGATATTTCCCCGTCATTGTTCCATTTTTTAACTTTCTCTTTCATGTCCTCGAACATCTGGACCACTTTGATGTTGGCGCCTCCGTGTTTTGGACCTTTCAGGGATCCCAGAGCCGCTGCGACGGATGAATAGGTGTCGGTGCCCGAGGAAGTCACAACATGGGCTACAAAGGTCGAGTTGTTTCCTCCGCCATGCTCCGCATGGAGCACCAGGGACATGTCCAGCAGTTTTGCTTCCAGGTCAGTATAGTTGCTGTCCGGACGGAGCATGTGCAGCATGTTCTCCGCCGTGCTCAATTCCTCCTTGGGGGTATGGATGTATAGACTCTTTTTTTTCATGTAATGGGAGTAGGCCTGATACCCGTAAACGGCGAGCAGGGGGAATTTCGCAATGAGATCGATACATTGCCTCAATACATTCTCGATGGAGGTGTCATCGGCCTTCTCATCATAGCTGTACATGGTCAGGACACTCCTGGACAGCACGTTCATCATGTCGTTGCTCGGGGATTTCAAAATGTTTCCCCGGACAAAATCATCCGGAAGGCTCTTGTACTGGTTCAGCAGGGTTTCAAACTCACTGAGTTCCTTTTTATTTGGTAATTTGCCAAACAGCAGTAGATAACAGGTCTCCTCAAAACCGTACCGGTTGTCCTTCAGAAACCCGTCGACGATGTCATTGATGTCCACACCCCTGTAGATCAGCCTTCCCGGGACCGGGACCGTTTCGTTTTCGTCGATGATATATGAATGTACTTCGCCAATCTCCGTCAGTCCCGCCAGGACGCCTTTCCCGCTGATGTCGCGCAGACCCCTTTTGACATCATATTTTGTGTACAGTGATGGGTCGATGGTGTTGCAGATTCTGGTCCTCTCACACAGTTCCTTGAATGTGTTCTCATTGTTTGATTTCGTTGCCATAAAATCCTCCTGTCACTTTGATTTCTTGGTGTCCCGACCGGGGGTAAACTCCTTGAAGGGAATGTGTCTTGTCCAGTTTGAAGTATCCCCATTCTAACACAGAAGCCCTTTACAGACAACAGTCCGGTTTTTCGGCTGTCGGTTTTTCGGCGGACTTCAAATGCGTCCAGGGGTATGTTATTATAGGGACAGAGACCCGTTGGAACATGGAAAGCATTGGTTGGCCGGAATCATGTTGCCGCCCGGCCTATTAGAATCCACCGGATGAAGGGATGGGTGTTTTTTATGTTACGTAAGCCGAAATGGCTGGTCATTGTTCTGGTGCTGCTGGTCGTGGCCCTGGCGGTTCTTTTCTGTATCCTTTTGAAAGGAAGGGAGGAACCTGCCTCCGCGGTTCCGGACATCCGCGCCGACTTCTATGTCTTCCAGGAAAGGGCTCCGGAAGGCGCGGGTGGTTTTCTGGACATTAACAGGATGGATGGCAACGGTGGTGGTTGGTCTGTCCAGGGAGAGGTCTGGAATCTATTGCCCGACACGGCATACACGGTGTCAGCAGGATATGCAGGCACACGGGAAGGCAACATGGAACTGCTTGTTTGCACAACGGATTCCAGCGGGAACGCCAGATTCCGACAGACAGTGGAGGATATCCCCCTGGACATCAGCATTGCCCGCATCTACCGGTTCGACATGCAGACAGAACTCACGGCACCCAGGTCCGAAGGGTACCTGCAGGTGAAGGACAAACAGGACGACTGAGAGGTACAACTCCTTCCCCTTGATGTCTGACAGACATCATAAAAAACCTGGGATCCTGCTCCACCGGATCCCAGGTTTTAAATTCCTTGGTACGTCATTTCTTTTTGTCCTGGTCAGTCCGGTATCCCTTTTGCAATCTCATCGATGGTTTGCTCAATGCGCGCCAGGTTGGTGATGTTCCGAATGACTGCACCATCCTTCATCACGATGATGGACGGGGTCTTTGTGTAGTTCAGCCTGCATGCGATGCTGTCGGATTTATAGATGTCAATCCTCCTGATCTGCATCTTGTGTCTGTACTTCGTGACTGTGCGCTCCAACTGCCCCAGATATTCGCGGTCGATGTCCTCAATGGCATTGTAGACATATGCCAATATGATTCCCTTTGCCTCGAATATCTCCCTTTTGATGTATTCCATCTCCTCCACGTGCTTTTCAGCCATATAGCCTGCGATGGCACCGTCCCCGACGGCCGTGGCCACCTGGCGCAATGTCTTGTCCCTGCAATCGCCAGCGGCATAAATGCCCCTGACGGATGTCTCCATGTCCGCATTGGTGATGATATAACCCCTGGGCGTCATGTCAAGCAACCCCTCGAAAATCTTTGTGTTGGGGACATAACCGATGAAGAGGAAGCATCCGTCGACATCCACAGGAATCAGCTCGCCTGTCTTGATGTTCTTGAGTACAACCTTGTCCAGCATATCCTGCCCTTCGAAAGAATCAACGACGGTGTTCCAGATGAATGTCATCTTGGGGTTGGCCAATGCTTTCTCCTGGGCGACCTTGTTTGCATCCATGATTCCCTCGTCGTGGATCACCGAGACAACGACTTCCCGTGCAAACTTCGTCAGGAACATGCCTTCCTCTATGGCAGCGTCTCCGGACCCGATGATCATGATGCGCTTGTCCTGGTTGCGGGCGGCATCACAAGTGGCACAGAAGGATATGCCCTTGTCGTTCAGGAATCTCTCTTCATTCTTCGCACCTGTGAGCCTGGGTTTGTTCCCGGTGGCGACAATGACCGCTTTTGCCACATAGTCTGTACGGAACGTGGACACCACCTGCTGGTCGCATGATGACATGACTGCGCTCACATTGGTCAGTTTGACATCCACTTTGAAACGACGCATCTGCTTGTTGAAGATGTCCATTAGTTTCATGCCATCGATGGGTTCCTCAAACCCCGGATAGTTCTCAATTTCACTGGTATACGTGGCCATGCCTCCGATCAGAGACTTCTCGATCAGCAGTGTCTTCAGCCTCGCCCTTCCGGCATACAATGCAGCGGTTATGCCTCCCGGGCCACCGCCGATGACCACCACGTCATATTCTTCGATTTTTTTTTCCATTTCAAAGTTCTCCCGCTTTTTTCTTTCCGTACCAGTCTGCCAGGATATACAGCGCGGATAGGACGCCGAACTGCACAACCAGGGCAGGAACCCATCCGCCGAGCGCCTGGGGCAGGTAGACAGGCTGTTCCGCACGGAGGAATGTCCCCTGCATGGAGGCATAGATTGAAGAGCCGAACATGGAACCGACAACGAAGAAGACGATTGCAATCCACTGTTGTACAAAGCCTTCGCCCACGCGCATCAATGTACCCGAGGCGCAGCCTCCTGCAATGACGGCACCGATGCCGAAGATGAACCCTCCGATTACAGTATGGATCCCGGCATTTCCGATGTTTCCGGGCAATGCACTGTTGATGTTGGTCAATTCAGCCATGTTCTGAAGGCTGAAGCCGGTGATTTTCATCTGCAGACCGGCATATACCACGCTGGACAGCATCAGGGCAATCAAAACCGCCTTGGTCAGGGTTGTCGTGCCTGTCAGGAGTGGGTCGCGTAAAGACGCGGTGAAGCAGAACCTTGACCGCTGCAATACATAGCCCAAGCCAAGGCCGATGGTCATGAGGAATGCGCCACGGGGGTTGATGGTCTGCACATAAATGGCAAGTATGATGTATCCAATCACCAGGACAATGCCTGCTATGATCTGGATGATCCGCCTTCGTTTACGTTGCTCAGGCGTGGCTTTCTTTTTCGCTGAGGAACGGGAAGTTGATTCGGTTCTGGATATATTACTCATAACAATCTCCTCACATAAAGACTTTTTTCAGTAATTGGCTGCCGATGGCCGCACCGATGAATATGGCCCCCAGAAAAAGCCAGCCATTGAGCGAAAAGGCCGGCAGTGCAGAGAAAAGGGCCCCGATATTGCATCCAGCCGCAATCCTGGCACCGATACCCATTAAAAGGCCGCCGGATACTGCAGCGGCTATGTTCTTCCAGCTTTTAATCTTCTTGATTTTGAACTGGGCGGCAAGGAGTACGGCGACCAAAGCGCCGAAGACGATCCCGAAGTTCGTGACCGATGGCTGGTTGGTCCAGAAGTTAAAGTCCTTGATTGCCCCGGGAATGTTGGACAAGTCAATCCCGACCAGTGCGAGGACTGAGATTCCCCACTGTGTGAACGGCCCTGTGACGCCCCATGCTCCGGCACCTGCACTGACGAGGGTAACTGCCAGAATTGTCAGAAGGACAGCCCCCGTCGTATAGCTCCACTCCCTTTTGAAAAACAGCTCATGAAACGGATATTTTTTCTTTTCATTCATAAAGTCATCCTCATTTCATTTTTTGAATAATAATGTTCCACTGGCCTTCATCCACTTCCTCAATCTCCACCTCATGACCAACAGAACGTGCCCAATCTGGGATATTCTTCATTGCACAGCTGTGGT
>JAWOHX010000150.1:0-6122 GCA_046484975.1 Clostridia bacterium | reverse complement strand
CTCCTTGAACCGCTGCTGCGCCGGGAGGAGAAGAGATTTGCGCCGCTGCGCTTTGAATTTCTCAACCCCGCTTCCATGGCTGAGCTGGTGGGGATGGTCAAGGACCTCAGCGGTAACACCCTGGTACTGTTGGGTAATTTTACCCAGGATGAGGCCGGGGAGGTGTTTACCAATAAGCGTTCCTCCTGGCTTATTGCCAGCCGTTGCAAGGTCCCTATCTTGAGCATGTGGGATTTTTATCTGGGCAGCGGCCCCTTGGGGGGCCGCATGGTCAGCGGCGCGGCCCAGGGCGAGAAGGCCGCCAAGCTTGCCATGCAGGTGATCTGGGGAGATCTGCTGGCCGGTGAAACCAAGACCGTGACCACGGATAATTATGGACCGCCAGGGCATGCTTGGCCGATATTTGCATTCCATGGGAAAGAGAACGATAATATAGAGGGGCTTTTTAAACATGACGGGATTCTTGCCAATCAACCAAAAAGACATGCAGGACAGGGGCTGGGAGCAGCTGGATTTTGTCCTGGTCTCCGGGGACGCCTATGTGGACCACCCGTCCTTCGGTGCTGCGGTCATCGGCAGGGTACTGGAGAGCCGGGGATTCCGGGTAGGCATCATCCCCCAGCCGTCATGGAGGAATGCCAGTGATTTCACTGCCCTTGGCAAGCCAAGGCTGGGTTTTCTGATCACTGCCGGAAACATCGACTCCATGGTGAACCACTATACCGTCGCCCGGAGGAAAAGAAAGGAAGACATGTATTCCCCGGGGGGCAAGGCAGGGCTCAGGCCGGACCGGGCCACCATCGTCTATTCCCATCTTGCCAGGGAGGCATACAAGGATGTTCCCATCATCCTCGGGGGCATCGAGGCAAGCCTGAGGAGGTTCGCCCATTACGACTACTGGACCGATACCGTGAGAAAGTCCATCCTGCTGGATGCCAAGGCCGATTTGCTGGTATACGGCATGGGGGAAAGACAGGTCATTGAGATTGCCGAAGCGCTGCAAAGCGGCATCCCCATCGAGGAACTGACGTTTGTCAAAGGGACGGTTTACAAAACAAAGGACAAAGACAGATGCCATGAACCGGTCATCCTCCCCGGATTCCATGAGATCACAGCTTCCAGAAAGGTCTATGCCGAAAGCTTCATGCTGCAATACAGGAACATGGATGCCATCACAGGGAAGCCACTGATGGAACCCTATGACGGCCACTATGTGGTCCAGAACCCGCCGAAGGAGCCCATCTCCCGGGCAGACCTGGACGACATCTATTCCCTTCCATACATGAGGAACTATCATCCCTCCTATGAAAAAGCCGGCGGGGTACCGGCCATACAGGAAGTGAAATTCAGCCTCATCAGCAACAGAGGCTGTTTTGGAAGCTGCAGTTTCTGTGCCTTGAACTTCCATCAGGGCAGGGTCGTGCAGTCCCGAAGCCATGATTCCATTCTTGCGGAAGCAAAAAAATTGATTGAGGACCCCGGGTTCAAGGGTTACATCCATGATGTGGGCGGCCCCACGGCGAATTTCAGGGAAAGGGCTTGTGATAGGCAGGAAAAACATGGGGTCTGCACCGACAGGCAGTGCCTGTTTCCCCATCCGTGCTCCCAGCTGAAGATCGACCATCAGGATTATCTGCAGCTTCTGAAAAAACTACGGAACCTGCCCGGCGTGAAAAAAGTCTTTGTCCGTTCAGGCCTGCGGTATGATTATCTCATCCATGACAGGAATGACGATTTTTTCAGGGAATTGTGCCAACACCATATCAGCGGCCAGTTGAAAGTGGCTCCGGAACACATCTCGTCAGAAGTATTGCAGAAGATGGGAAAGCCGGGGAAAGACATCTATGAAAGGTTTGTCAGAAAATACAACAGGATCAATGAGGAACTGGGCATGAAGCAATTCCTTGTTCCATACCTGATGTCAAGCCATCCGGGTTCCACCCTCAAGCAAGCCATCGAGCTGGCGGAGTACCTGAGAGACATGAACTACAGGCCGGAACAGGTACAGGATTTTTATCCGACACCGGGCACCCTGTCCACCTGCATGTACCATACCGGCCTGGACCCCAGGACCATGGAGAATGTCCATGTGCCCAAAACAGACCATGAGAAGGCCCTCCAGCGGGCCTTGATCCAATACAGGAACCCCAGGAACCATGCCCTGGTGCAAGAGGCCCTGTTCAAGGCCCACAGGACGGATTTGATCGGCTTCGGGAAGAAATGCCTCATTCGGCCAAAGGTGGAGAAAAGCCAATACCGGAGGGAATTGCCAAAGGAAAGAAACAAAAAACGAAGACCCAGATGACAATCATCTTTACTTCAAAAAGGAGTACATCCCTGAATAATATGAAAGCTCTCATCCACTTGAACAAAACTAATAAGCATATATTTTTGTGATAAACTCAAAATAAATATGATTTCCGAAAGAGGACGAAGAAGGCATATTGAAAGAAACCAGCGGGTGTGATATGCTGACTGGGCCGGTATCCTGACGGAACCGGACGGAAAAGGAAATAATTTTTCGAGGGGCATCCTGCAAGGGAGCTCCAACGGAGGTGCAGAATGAAAAAAATAACCACACGTCAGCTTGCCCTGGCGGGCATACTGGGAGGACTGGTCGCAGTCATGGCTTTCACTCCCATCGGATTCATCCCAATCGGCCCCATCCGGGCCACCATCCTTCATATACCGGTCATCATTGCCGCCATTTTCGGCGGTTATTGGGTTGGCGGCGCAGTGGGATTGGTTTTCGGCATCATGAGCTTCCTGCAGGCTCCCACGGATCCCACCTTCGCCCCCATATGGGCGCTTGGGGATTTCAGGAGCATTTTTCTCATTGGTGTCATCGCCCTGGTGCCCCGTGTGCTCATCGGCCTTGTGAGCGCATTTGTCTACAAAAGGACAGAGAAAATCCCGATGAAATGGAGTACGGTCATCTTCGGGGTGGTCCAGCTCCTGGCTTTCTCCTTCAACCTGTTCCAGATGATCCAGAACATCCAAAACGGGGAACCCTATTGGGTGAACATCATCATCGGGGTGGCCATCCTGGTGCTGGTGGCACTGGTGGCCAAAAACCACGCCAAATACAACATGCAGGTGGTCCTCACCGCCGTCATGGGCACCCTCACAAACACCCTGCTGTTCATCCTCATGGCCTACAACTTTTTCAAGCATGATTTTGCCCTGGCCTTCGGCATCAACGTGGCTACGGTGCGGGACCTCTGGATCACAGCAGGCATCACCAACGGGCTCCCGGAGATCCTGCTGGCAGTGGTCCTGGTCAACTACATCAGCCTGGGTTTGATTGCCGCCAACAAAAACAGAACCGCCTGAAGCGGTTCTGTTTCCTAAGAAGGAAGTAACATTATAGGGGGTGTATACAATGTACATCCCCAGTATATGGTCCAAATGTGAACATGGTATGAAAAAATTGTGAACGATTTGAAAACAAGGGGGAGGCAACCGATGGAACAGGTGGTGGCCGGGGTCTTTTTCCGGGACGGGAAGGTCCTCATGTTTGAAAAGAAAGGCAGGGGCTTCGAGTTTCCCGGGGGAAAGACAAAGCCCGGGGAGAGCCCCAGGGAAGCCCTTCACCGGGAACTGAAGGAAGAGCTGGCTGTTGATGCCCGTCCGGGGGAATTCCTGGCCGCGGCCGTGGACGAAAGATATGAGGTTCTTGCCTACCGGATCGATGCCTGGACGGGAATTTTCCAGCTGAGGGAGCACGGGAAGATGATGGAGGTCAATCAGGAGGACATCCGCAGCCTACCCCTTTGTCCCTTGGACAAAATCCTGGCAGAAGCTGTTTTCCGGGAGGAAAGCCTGTCCCTGGATACCCCTTTGGGCAGAATGGTTGTCCGGGGGAACCATGCCAATGTCACCGCAGCAGACTGGTCGGAGGAACCCGTCACGGGAAAACCCACCGAACCTCTTTTAAAGGCAAAAGAGCAGCTGACGGAATATTTTCAGGGAACGAGAAAGGACTTCACCTTTGCGTTGTTCCTGGAAGGGACGGATTTCCAAAAAGACATCTGGGAAAAGACCAGGCGCATCCCCTACGGGTGCACCCGTAGCTACGGGGAAATCAGCCATGCCCCAAGGGCCGCGGGCAACGCCTTGCACAACAACCGCCACCTCATCCTTGTGCCCTGCCACCGGGTGGTGGCCAAAGGCGGTCTGGGGGGATTTGGCAATGATCTGTCCGTCAAGGTTTATCTTCTGGAACTTGAGAAAAAAGTCTGATCATTTCCTGTTGAACCACACCGCCATGTCCCCGGGATTACGGTTGGTCCAATGGGAATAGGGGATGAGCTTCAGCCGTGCCGGCCGGTATTGCTCCCGGTAGGAAATGTACATGGCATCCTCGAAGCCTTCCGGGGAAAACAACCTGACATCCCCTTCCAGAAAGGTGCATCCCCCAAGGAAATCCGGGTCATGGACCGGGGTGAAGGCGTCATCCGGGTCCAGGGCCACGGTGAAGAGGTCGAAGCCATTGTCCTCGGCTTCCGCGCAATATATGATGGGGCCTCTCTTGAGGGCGATCTTCCCGGTGTTCTGCCGCGCTGCGGGATGGCTCATGATTTTTTCAACCGGCATGTCCAACACCAATTGGATGATGTCCCCGTCCTTGTATTCCCCGGGGAGGTGAACATAGCCTTTCACCGGGAGGATGTCCAGGGGCACATTGTTCATCAGCAATTTGAAATTCCTGCACCAGCCGGGGATCCGGAGGGCCAAATCCAGGGAGATTGGGCCTTTGGAACAAAAGGAAAATTCCACGGTTCCATCCCAGGGATAATCCGTTTTCTGTATCAGCGTCCAGCCTTCTCCTTCGTATTCGCAGTCGTTGTAAAGATGCACATAGAGGGTGTCCCCGCAGGCCGAGGCGAAATACCTGTCGAGGGAGGACAGCAGCCTGGCCAGGTTGGGGGGGCAGCAGGCACATCCGAACCAGGGCTGGCGCTGGTATCCCATGTGATGTGAGAAACCAAGGGTCTGCCGGTCCACGGCTTCTGTTTTCACCGCCAGGGGATTCGCATAGAAAAAAGACTTCCCGTCCAGGCTGATGCCCCCCATGACCCCGTTGTAGAGGGCCCGTTCCATGGTGTCGACATATTTCCCGTCTTTTTCCAGTTCGAACATCCTCCTGGTGAAAAACACCAGGCCGATGCTGGCGCAGGTCTCCGCATAAGCGGTTTCCTGGGGCAGGTCGTAATCAAAGGTGAAGCGTTCCACATCTGAAGAGGAGCCGATGCCCCCGGTGATGTACATCCTCCGGTTCACCGTGCTTTCGTAGAGCCGGACGCAGGATGCCCGCAGGGAATCGTCCCCGGTGAGCAGGGCGATGTCCGCCATGCCGGAATACAGGTACATGGCCCGGACGGAATGGCCGTTGGCGTCTGTTTGTTCCCGGACGGGCACATCCGCCTGGACATAGGCATATTTACCGGTCCCGGGACGGTCATAGTTGTGCTTGCGCTCCAGATTGTTCACCCTGGCCTCCACCTCGAAATGGTTGGGGGACTGGCCACGCTCGTCGATGAAATAGCAGGCCAGGTCCAGGTACCGTTTCTCGCCGGTGGCCTTGTGGAGCTTCACCAGGGCCAGTTCGATCTCCTCGTGGCCGGGGACCCCCCGGAGTTTTCCCGGGTCCCGCCCGAAGACGCTGTGGATGTGGTCGGCATAGCGGCACATGATCCGGAGGAACTTGTCCTTGCCGGTGGCCGCATGGTATTCCACCGCCGCCTCCATCAGGTGGCCGGCGCAGTAAAGCTCGTGCATGAACAGCAGGTTGGTCCACCTGCCGCCCTTGGACACGGTGGAGTAATATATGTTCAGGTATCCATCCTCCCACTGGGCCTTTTCCATCTGGTCGATGACCTCGTCGCAGGCCTTCTCCATCTCCGGATCGGGGTGTTCCATGAGCACGTAGGCGCAGGCCTCGATCCATTTGGCCAGGTCCGAGTCCCAGAAAAAGTGGGGACGGTTGGGCATGCCTTCCTTCCATTGGAGGCAAAAGGCATCGGCGCGCCCCGTTTCCCGGAGCTGCCCATACTGGGCGGGGAGGCTGGCCTTCCGATTGGTCTTTCGCCGCCTGTGCCAGTAACCCCCGGTGATTTTCA
>JAWOHX010000100.1:0-3901 GCA_046484975.1 Clostridia bacterium | reverse complement strand
GTTCCTTCTTGCAGATGCATTGCTATCGTATCACAGTTAAGGAAAAGTGCAACTTTCTTTTTCTTTACTTTCTTTTTTAAAGATTGTCCCATCCCCTGTCACCATTTATATTCTACAAACCAATGGCAAGGCCATATCACAAATGATACAATTGATATGTTTCCCATTGCGAATGAAACGAGGTAAGCAGGGGAAGGGAAACGGAGAATATGGCAGGAAAATCCACTGGTTTCATCTGTCTGCGAATTGCAATAATCTGTACGGCAACCATGTTGATCGTTCCTTCAGCCATGCGCGCCTCATCGCCAACGGAGGAACAGGCGAGAGAAAGATTGTCAAATATCAGGGAGGAAGAACAGTTCATCCTCGAGAATCTCTTGGCCTTGTCTGCAGAGATAGAATCGCTTGATACCAGGATTCTTCAAATGGAGGAGGGCATCTTGCGTCTTGAAAGCGACATCCATGCAAAGCAGTTGCTCATCGACAAGGAGACATTGTACTACGACAGTCTCAAGGTCAATCTCGCCGAAGTCCTCAGAAGCCAGCAGCGCGCGGGGGTGGCTTCACGCATCGGCATCCTTCTGAAGGCCACCTCCCTGAGGGATTTGGTGCGACGAATCAATCTGTTAAGGGATTTGTCAAAAAACACCACTTCCCTGATGAACGATATTGAATCCAAAAGATTGAATCTCCAAAATGAGCAGGAGGCTTTGGCTCTGCTGATGATGGAGATGGAAACGGAACAGCAAAAAGTAAGGGAAGCATATGAGGGCAAAATGGCCGCAATGATTGCACTGGAAGTCTATCTGGACTCACTGGAGGCTGAGAAGGAATATTATGAAGCGTATCTGGCATCAATCGATGTCCTTTGGATGAACCTGAAAGCATTATTTTCTGAAACCATCAAAAGTTTTACGGAGATCATAGAAAAGGGGGACATGCCGGAGGATACCATAGAGGTGAGCATATCATTCCTAAGTGCCCGGGGAAGGATCCAGCAGGATAAATTCAATGCCATTTTATCCCTGCGCAATGATCTTCCGGCCTTGTATTTCGGATTTTTTAAAGATCGTGTCACATTGGATTTCCCGGAATACCAGATTGTCCTGGAGGGAATGTTCAAGCTGGTGGATACAAGGACCATACGGTACGATGTTACAAGCGGGACTTTTTACGGGCTTCCATTGAATGAACGCGCTTTGACGGATCTTTTCAGTGAGGGGGATTTGGTCTTCAGCCTGGAATCCATCCTGGGGAAAAACACCATCCGGCGCATCGATCATTACGATGGGTACATTGAACTCCTCATCGGCATCAGTCTTTTTTAGGAGGGAACACATGATCAGAGCAAAAAACAGCAGTCTTGTATATCCCGACGGCACCCAAGCCCTCAAACCCTTTGACCTATCGATGGGCAGGGGAGAAATTGCATACATCACGGGTCCCAGTGGTTCCGGGAAAACAAGCCTTTTTAAATTGATGATGGGCATGGTATATCCGTCCACGGGGGAATTCGAGGTGCTTGGTCAGAGCATCCAACCTCCCCATGCAGCCGCAATCAGAAAACTCCGAAAACAGATTGGTCCCGTATTCCAGGAGTTCCGGCTTTTGGAAGGTCGGAGTGTGCTGGACAATGTGATGCTCGGTATGCGTTTTTTGGACATCCCGCGCCAACAAATGAAGGCTTCTGCGCTGGAAAGCATTTGTAAGGTCGGCCTCGAGCATAAATTGCACCAGTCTATCGACAGGTTGTCCTGGGGGGAATCCCAAAGGGTAGCCATCGCGCGCGCTGTTGCACGCAACCCCGTGCTGATCATAGCGGATGAACCCACTGGGAATTTAGACCATGTCAATGCCCTGAACATATTGCGGCTCCTGGCATCCTTCCGGACGCAGGAGACTGGTGTCATCATCATCACCCACGCAACACATCTGTTGGACATGGGGGCATCCGGCGTGTACATCACCATGGACGCCGGTGTCATCCATGTGGAAAGGCAGTAGACATATGCGTAATTTTACAAGAAACACCGGTTATTTCCTTGGTGAGGTCAAAACCATCTTTTTCCTGAATGGCCTGTCAGGCATCCTTTCCATTTTAAGCCTGGTATTTATATTTTTCATCGCTTTGCTGGCTCTGTCGGGATGGTGGATCAGCACGGATCTGGTCAACGCCTTGAAAAAAGAAGCGGAGATCAGCATATATTACCAGCAGGATCTGGAGGAGCAGTCCCTTGCGGAGTTGGAAGCCGCATTGCTGGCCATTGAGGGCATCACTTCCGTCCGCCATGTGACTGCGGAGGAAGCCTATGACATGATGACCGGGATTCTGGGCCAGGAGGCCGGTATCTTGTCAAATTTTGAGGAAAACCCTTTTGAAGCATATTATGAGATGCGCATTGAACTGGGGCGCCTGGAAAGCATATTGCCCCAGGTAAAGGACATGAATCACGTCACATACATCCGGGACAACCAGGATATCCTTGGAAAGCTGAGGACCATCGCACAGGTGGTGACGGCATTGGGTATTGTTGTTGTGCTCGCTGTGGGTGCCACGACATTCATCATCACCTCTCACATCATCCGGGAAGGTATCCATAGCCACAGTGCACACATTGTCACCCTGAAGCTTTTCGGTGCCCCCGGCTGGTTTGTGAACCTGCCTTTCGTGCTGGAAGGACTTCTTCTCTCATTCATAGCGGGATTGCTGTCCATCGGTATGTTCTTTATATTTGTCCACCGGTTCTCGCTGTTGTTGTCAGGCACCCTTACTTTTCTTCCTTTCATCAACATGGCCAGGATCCAGTCCGTCCTGTCATTGGGTGTATTGACTACAGGTCTGCTCATGGGGTTCTTGGCCAGTCTGTTCAGCCTCAAGCTGGTCCGCAAAAAATGAAATTCATTGTGTCTGATATTTCTTGAAATGCCCCCATGCTTTTTGTTGCCAGCAGGCATACCCCACACAAGTTATTGGTCATCCTGCTCAGCATAGTAATGTCCGCTTGCATATTTGAATGCTTCACAGATGAAACTGCTGGCTTCTTTGCTGATGCCTGCCCTTGGGCATAACTGGTCAAATGCGTGGAATGCTCCTTTGAATAATCGGAATTTTACGGGAATCCCGCATTTTTTTAGATTTGCAACATAGTTGGCAGTCTCGTCCCTGAAGGGTTCCAGATCTCCAACAAATGTTGCTGTCGGCGGAAGGTTGCCAAAATCCTTTGCCCTGGCTGCAGCGGCATAACAGGGCACATCCGGAGCCCCGAACAACGCGCCAAGATAAAGCTTCCACCCGTTGAAACTTGATTTCGAATTCCAGACCGGTGCATTGTTGTCATTTGCAGACTCTGTTGCCATTGTATCGTCCAACATGGGGTACAGGGGCATTTGAAAAGCAACATGCACTTCCTTTTTGTCCCTGGCATAAAGGGTCAGGGCTGCGGTCAGCCCTCCTCCCGCACTGTCCCCGCCAACCATCAATTGGTTCCTCCTGATTCCCAATTCCTGTGCATGGTCTTTCATCCACAAGAGTGCATCATAGCTGTCTTCCAGCGCTGCCGGATATGGTGATTCAACTGAACTTCTGAAATCAGGAGCAACAACAACACAATTTCCCACTTCCATGAATTTTTTTGCATACATATATGCCCGTTCAGGTTTTCCAATGGCATAACCTCCTCCGTGCAACCAGAGAATGCCTGGAACCGCCTCTGTTTCCTGTTTTGGCCTGAATATGCAAACACGCATCCTCCTGCCATCTTGCCTGAAAATCCATCGTTCACTGAAATCCATTGTCTTATGTTTGACGCGGACCTTTATTTTCTGATCTAGCCTGTGCAACAGCCGGAGCTTTTGCTCGGTGAACGTGCGGTTCAAAAACCTGGCCAGTATTCCAAATATC
>JAWOHX010000094.1:0-6401 GCA_046484975.1 Clostridia bacterium | reverse complement strand
GTCCACGTCCACGCCGATGATCCAGGCTTCATTGCCTGCGGATTTGCGTGCCTTGGCTTCATTGATGGCACCGATGCCCACACC
Organism: Clostridia bacterium; assembly: GCA_046484975.1. GTDB lineage: Bacteria > Bacillota > Clostridia > DUPQ01 > DUPQ01 > JAWOHX01. Next base: position 6,317 of record JAWOHX010000094.1, on the reverse strand, counting down.
GCCTGCTGCACAGAAGATGGCCCTTACGCCGCGGTCAAACATCTGGGCTGCGATGGCCTGTCCTGCTGCCACGTTTTCGAATGTCCCCTGGTAGATGACATTGGTGGCGGTCATGTTGACGCTGGTGCCGAAGTTGGTGTTGGCGTATTTGACGCCCTGTTGGAAGCCCCAGTTGAACTTCTGGACCGGCGGAATTTCCATGCCTCCGATGTAACCGATCTCACCAGTCTTCAGTTCCAGTGCCGTTGCGACCCCCGCAAGGAATCCGGACTGCTCCTCGGCAAAGAAAATGGAGACGGTGTTGGGGCCGACGACGGGAGCCCAGTCACCGGCATGGGGATATCCGTCGATGAGCACGAATTTCGCATCGGGATATCTCGTCTGGGCATCGAAGATGGTGGTTTCGAACTTATATCCCGGTGTGACAATGAGCTTGAACCCTGCGTCATAAAGGTTGGTGATTTCCTTCATGTAGTCCGCAGGAGTCGTGCCGACAGGCTTGAGGTAGCGGTAATCCAGCTTCAATTCTTTTGCGGCCTTCACCACGCCGTTCCAGGTTCCCTCATTGAAGGACTTGTCATCGATGGTACCGGCATCGGTGACCATCCCCACCTTCAGATCAGAACCGCTGCTCGGCTTGCAGGCTACCAGCATGGTAAGGACCATGACAATAGCCAAAACAATTAGTAATGTTTTTTTCATGATTGTTCCCCCTGATTATTATTTAATATACACACAGTATACCATACGGCAATGTTATTTAAAATCAAGAAACATCACATTTTTAATATATTTTTTAGGATGATTATATTATATAATATTTATGAATAATAACTAAATTGGAGAGGCCTATGGAAACCAATGTTTCGGTAAGACTCGTCAACAGCATGAAGCACCTGATGTGGCATCTGCGCAAGATCGATACGGAAGTCATCAGCAAATACGGGCTGAGCTTCAACGAGTACCGGGTCTTCCAGACGATTGCCTACAGGAAATCCATCAATCCCAAGGTCCTCACGGAGAAGCACAAGATCTACTACAGCAACATGACCGGGATTATCGACAAGTTGGTGAAGAACGGTTTTGTCATCCGCAAGAGAGATGAATCGGACCGGAGGATGGTCAACATCGAGTTGTCCTCCAAAGGCAGGGCCATCAAAGAGGAGATCGAAAAGGAAATCGAAAAGAGGATCACCGAGTATTGCAGGAACCTTCCGGAGGACAGGCTGGAGAAGGCATCCCTTGCCATCGAGGAAATCCTGGAAGTGATTGAGGAGGAGACCAGATGAAGCAGGCCCGGACAAGCGAAGACGACCAGAGTACATTGAAGCAGGGCGCGAAGATCCTCAAAGATTACATCATCGACAGCAAATGGAGATATCTGGGCGGTTTCGCAGTCATCCTGGCCATGAATGTCCTGGCCATCCTGACTCCGATCCTGACAGGACGCATCGTGGACGAGCTCAAGGCCGCACTGGACGGCATGCAGGACATGGGCATGAGAAGGCTTGCCCTGTTTTGTTCGGTATTCGTCCTCATCGCCGTCGTCAGCCTCGCTGCAAACTTCTTCGCCCGACTGCTGTTCATCGGGGCCAGCAATGCCTTGGATTACCTGCTCCGGAAAAAAATGTTCAACAAACTCCTGGACCTGTCCATGAAATTCTACAACCGGTTTTCCACCGGCGACATCATGGCCCTGGCCACCAATGACCTCCCGGCCTTGTACCGGGCGCTGGGTATGGGAGCCATGATGCTGGGCAACACCCTCATCCTGATTGTCATATCCGTCACATACGTCATGACCCGTGTTGACGGGAGCTTCGCCTTCCTGCTGTTCTTGCCCTTCCCCTTCATGATCCTCATCATGGTCAAGTTCGGCAAACTCATCCATCACCGGTTCCTCAAGGTCCAGGAGACCTTCGGGGACCTGAGCGCAAAGACGGAGGAGAACATCTCAGGCATCCGTGTGGTGAAAAGCTTCGTGCAGGAGGACATGGAGACAAAGAATTTCAAGGAGATCAATGAGACCAATTATACCGCGACGCTGAAGCTTGCCAGGGTGCAGGCACTGTTTCATCCTACAATCATGGTGCTGAGCAACCTGCCCTACCTGGTCATCCTGCTTTTCGGCGGCTTCCAGGTCATGGAGGGCAGGATTTCCCTGGGGGACTATGTGGCGGTGAACAGTTTCATCGGCATGATTGTCCGGCCCATGGCCTTCATCGGCATGATCATCAATTTCGTGCAAAGGGGGAAGGTTTCCCTTCTTCGGGTGAGCCGCCTGTTGTTTGCCAAATCCGACATCTTTGACGGAAAGTTCGGCAAGACCCTGGATATTGGAAATACAAGATTCCAGGGGAAGATTGAGTTTAGGAACCTTTCCTTTTCCTACGCCAATGGCGGGAATGAAATCCTGCGGGATGTAAGTTTCACCATTGAGCCCGGGGAAACGGTGGCGTTGCTGGGAACAGTGGGAAGCGGGAAGTCCACCATCGCCTCCCTGCTGACCCGGACCTGGGACCTGGAAGACAAGGGGATGATATTCATCGACGGCATGGACATCACGGAGATCCCGCTGGAAGTGCTCAGGGAAAACATCGGATATGTCCCCCAGAACAACATACTCTTCTCAGAGACCATCCGGTACAACATCGGGTTCTCCCCCCGGGAATTCACCGATGGGGAAATCGAGGATGCAGCCAGGATCAGCGCAGTCTACGACAACATCATGGAATTTCCCAGGCAGTTCGATACAGTGCTGGGTGAAAAGGGTGTCAACATCTCGGGAGGGCAGAAGCAACGACTCTGCATTGCCCGTGCGATCATCAAGGATTCTCCCATCGTCATCATGGACGACAGCCTGTCCAGTGTGGACGTGGAAACGGAAAAGGAAATTCTTTGGAACATGAAGAACGTGCAGAAGGACCGCACATGCATCATCATCGCCCATCGGATCTCCACCATCCGGGATGCGGACAGGATCCTTCTTTTCGACGGCGGCAGGCTGGTGGAGACAGGAACCCATGAGGAACTGATGGAGACAGGTGGCCTTTACCACAAAATGTACAACCTGCAGCTGATAGAGGAAATGGAGGAGTAATATGGGCGGTGGAATGGGATTCGGCATGGGTGGCCGGGGCGGCGCGGCTGTGGCGGACGACGAAAAAAAGAAAATCGACAAGAAGGCACTGAAGACCCTTTTGAAATATGCGGTACCCTACTGGCCTTTTTTCCTGACTTCTTTTGTGATGGTGATGATCATCACAGGCGCAGAGCTCCTCAAACCTTACATCATCGGGATGGCCATCGACGACTATATGATGAAGGCGGTGGAGGATCCCGGCAACTTCGAAATATACAAAAGCGGCCTGATCCTCAGCGGCGTTTATTATATGATGGCCGTGGTGGTGAATTTCATATTCACCTACATCAACACCTATCTGCTTGCTTCCACTTCCGCAAAGATCATCAGGGGCCTGCGGGACAAGGTCTTCGCCCGTGTCCAGAGGCTTCCTTTCACGTATTTCGACAAGACCCCGGTGGGGAGCGTGGTCACCAGGATCTGCAACGATACCAACACCATCAGCGAGATGTACCAGAATGTGGTGGTGAACTTCTTCCGTGACATCTTCACCATGGTCGGCATCATTGTGCTGATGTTCCTGCTGGATGTCCGGCTCACCCTGACAGTGCTGGCCGTCCTGCCCCTCATGGCCTTCGCCGCCATCACCTTCCGGATGAAAGCCCGTAAGATCTTCACCCTGATCCGGGCAAAGCTATCTGCCATCAATGCCTTTTTGTCCGAGCACATCGCGGGCATGCAGATCATCCAGGCCTTCAACATGGAGAACGTAAAGAAAAAAGAATTCGACAATGTCAACAGGGACTATTTCAAGGCAAACCGGAACATGATCAAGGTCTTTGGGATTTTCAGGCCATTCATGGAGGTTGTGGCCGCCCTTGCCACGGCGCTGATTTTCTGGATCGGGGGCAGGAGCATCCTGGAATCCGGGCTACAGTTCGGGGTGCTTTATATGTTCCTGAACTATTCCGGACGGTTTTTCATGCCCATCATGAACCTTACGGAGATGTACAACACCACCCAGGCATCATTGGTTTCCAGCGACCGCATCAACAGTTTGATGAAGATGGAGCCTGAAACCAACCTTGATCCCGTCATCCTCGACGGAATCAAGGGGGAAATTGAGTTTCGAAACGTCTGGTTTGCTTATGTGGAGGATGTTTGGGTCCTCAGGGATGTCTCCTTCAAGGTCCGCCCCGGGGAGAAGATCGCCATCGTGGGCACCACGGGGGCGGGGAAAACCACCATCATCAACCTGATCCTGCGGTTCTATAAGCACCAGAAGGGACAGATCCTTGTGGACGGGGTGGACATTGAGAAGCTGGACATCGGCCAGCTCCGGAAAGCCGTGGGAACGGTTCGCCAGGACGTGTTCCTGTTCAAGGGAAGCATCGAGACCAATATCAGGCTGTTCAATCCCATCCCGGAGGAGCAGGTCCAAAAGGCGGCTAAGACCGTCAACGCCTCCCGGTTCATTGAGAAGCTTCCATTGAAGTACCAGGAACCGGTGAACCAGCGGGGGACCACCCTGTCAGAAGGGCAGCGGCAGCTATTGTCCTTTGCCCGGGCCCTGGTCAATGACCCTGCCATCCTGGTGCTGGATGAGGCCACCTCCAGTGTCGACACCGAAACGGAGAGGCTGATCCAGGACGGGCTGATCAAGCTCATGGAGGGACGGACCAGCATCACCATTGCCCACAGGCTGTCAACCATACAGAAAGCCGACAGGATCCTGTTCCTGCACAAGGGACAGATCCGGGAGGAAGGAAGCCATTCCGCGCTTCTAAAGAAAAAGGGTCTGTACCACAAGCTTTACAGCGTGCAGTTCTCCTGATGCCTCAGCTCGCGAACTGGTCCGAGGAATGAATCCTCTTGATGGCCGGCCATACATACAGCAGGCCGAAGAGCACATAGATAATGTCCGCGAACATCACCTGGACGGAAAACACCAGGGCTGCGGTGGCAAGGATGGTGGGAAGGGTGGATGCATAGCAAGCCAGGTTGAAGGTCCTTTTCAGGGTCATCCTTGGTTTTTTTGTGAAAATCGCCACGGTCCGTGCAAGGAAGGCGATGATAAAAGCCCCGATGAAACGTGTGATGATCATGTACAGCACAAAGAACAGGGCAAAGAACACGAAGGATATCCTGAACAGGGAAAAGAGAACAAGGAAATCCTCCTTGTCCACAGATTCGACGAACAGCGAGTCATAGTCCAGGTTTCTGGACAGGTTGGTGTATTTGATGTACAGGCTGTCGGAAAAAAATACCACGGCGGTCCGGTATTCCCGGTATGTTGGGATGGACGTGGCATCCTCCTGGTCCATCACGATGATGAAGTCCTTGCCGGGTTGTTCATGGACGGTGACGGGGGACTGGCCTTCCACCCGGAAGCGTCCTTCTTCGATGGAAAACGCAGGGCTGTCATAAGTAAAGATTTCCGTCAGTTTCTCGATGTCCCTGTTTGTGGCGGAGAGGAAGGGAATCATGGCGATGATTCCGGATATCACCGAAACCATAATCAGGTACAAAATGCCTTTTTTTAAAGGAAGCTTGTCCAGTATCCTGTAATAATCCAAGTCATACAGGGTCTTTAGAAAGGTCCTTGGGAATTTGAGAAAACCGTTCCGGGCTTTTTTCATAAAGGGTCCCGTCCTCCGCCGATTTTTTCCCTATTATACCACAAACATTGGTATAATAAATGGAATCATTGCAGAAAGGCGGCGCATGGCGGCATGGAAGAAACAAAGATCCTCATTGTATCCGACCTTCACCATACCCATCATGCGGGACAGCCATGTCCGCACCCTTCCCGCAGGGGCGACAAAGCCCTGGACCTGCTGAAGAAAGTGCTCCTTGCGGAAAAGAACAATGTCCACCTACTGGTCCTTCTGGGGGATCTGCTGGACGACGGGAATCTGGACGGGGCGATGGAGGACCTGATGGAGATCAGGGATGCGGTGGAGAAGTCCGGCATCCCCGCGTTGGCGCTGGCAGGAAACCATGACGGCTCACAGGATGCCATTGCGGATGCCTTCGGGACACGGGAGGGGCTATACCGGATGAAGGGTTGCAGTCTGATGCTCTTCAATGATGCTTATGACGCTTCTGACCGTTGTGCCAGGGACCGGGAAAGGATGCTTGCTTATCTTGGAGAGGCCCCTGAAGGGGAACCCCTAATCGTCTTTCAGCACAACCCGGTCCATCCGGCCATTGACAGTCCCTACCCATACAACCT
>JAWOHX010000160.1:0-18333 GCA_046484975.1 Clostridia bacterium | reverse complement strand
CTTGCCGGGGCAGTCCAGCATGGAAGTCCTGGATCATATCAAAAAAGTCCTGAAACCCCTCAATGTGAAGATCAATCCATTAAAAATGAATGAGCCATCGGCAATCTCATCCATCGATACCGCAGGTTACAGGACTTTGAGCCGCTCCCTGGAGATAATCATTCCCGGTATTGTGCCTGTGCCCTACCTCGTTCTGGGTGGAACCGATGCCAGCAGGTATGAAAGCATATGCACTGCTGTTTACAGGTTTTCCCCTTATATATTGGATCCCGAGTTGCTGCAGACCATCCATGGCGAAGACGAACGGATCAGTTTTGAGAACATCGACCGCTGCATCGGTTTTTACTCGGATGTCATCAAATGTCCCATGTCCGTTTGAATGGGATATGATAGAATACAGACAAATGGTGTGTGGGACAAGGAGTGTTTTTTTTATGCAAGGATATGGTGGTCTTGAAACTGGAATGTCCAATCTGTTCAAATTGTCTGATGCCAAAAGCCGGTCCATCAGCCCGGAGAATTTTTCCGGGGAAAAGGGTAGGGGTGGCATGGCGGAGGAGGGCACCGGAGCAGGGTGTGCCTCTGACCTGGGCCGGGGATGGAAGATATCCCCTTCCGTGAAAATTCAACCTGGTGAGATTTTCGAACTGGCCAACATCCAGGGGCCTGGAGCCATCCAGCACATCTGGATGACACCAACAGGGAAATGGCGAGACGGAATCCTGCGGATTTACTGGGATGGCCAGGAACACCCTTCGGTGGAATGTCCCGTGGGTGACTTTTTTGCCTGCGGATGGAATGAATTCGCTCCCCTTTCCTCCCTGGCAGTATGCGTCAATCCGGGAAGCGCATTCAACTGCTATTGGATCATGCCCTTTAGAAAAAGTTGTCGCATGACCTTTTCCAATACCGGGTTCGACCCTATGACCCTGTATTACCAGATATCTTACACCCTTACCGATGTCCCTGATGATGCGGGATATTTTCATGCCCAGTTCAGAAGAACCAATCCCCTTCCGTTCAAGGAAGTCTATACCATCGTGGACGGGATCAAAGGGAGAGGACAGTATGTGGGGACATACATGGCATGGGGAGTCAACAACAGCGGCTGGTGGGGAGAAGGGGAGATCAAGTTCTATCTGGACGGGGACAAGGAGTTTCCCACCATCTGCGGGACGGGGACAGAGGATTATTTCTGCGGATCATATAACTTCGAGAACAAAAAAACCCACCAGTACCAGGAATATACCACTCCCTATGCAGGTCTTCCCCAGGTTCTCCGCCCCGACGGCCTTTACCGGTCGCAGACCCGTTTCGGGATGTACCGTTGGCATGTCACGGATCCTGTCCGTTTCGACGAGGACCTGAAAGTCACCATTCAGGCCCTGGGCTGGAAAAGCGGCCCGAAATATCTTCCCCTGCAGGATGACATTGCTTCGGTGGCCTTCTGGTATCAGACCCTTCCGGGGAATGTTTTTCCGCAATTGCCCGACCGGGACTACCTCGAGGTGCTATAGGGAGATGGAGATGGTCACATTGTCCCTATGCGTTACTTTCCACATCCCGTTTGCGCATTCCCTGAAGGAAAAAAGGCGGGTGGTGAAAAGTCTGGTGGATAAAGTCAGGCACAGGTTCAATGTCTCCATTGCCGAGGTAAGCCACATGGACGTCCATCAGATGGCTGTCATCGGTCTTGCGGTGGTCTCCAACGACCCGACCCATGCCCGAAGCCAGTTGGACATCATTCTGGGGTTCATGGAATCCAATACCGATGCAAACGTCATCCATGTGGAACAAATGCAATCATAAAGAAAATGCCTCTTTGATTTTCTGCTGTGATTCTGTATAATCTGATACAAAGGGCAATGGACGGGAATGAATGAAAACAGGACTTGGAATCGATACCGGAGGAACTTATACAGACGCAGTCATCTATGATTTTTCCCTGGAAAAAGTGTTGTTCTTTGCAAAATCTCCCACAACAAAAAACAATTTATCCACTGGCATCATCAACGCTTTATCCCTTCTGCCCGTTGACGCTCTGAAGAAAGTGGACCTTGTCTCCCTGTCCACCACTCTGGCAACAAATGCCTGTGTGGAGGGAAAGGGAGGCCGGGCCAAACTCATTCTCATCGATGCGGACAAGTCCGTGGTGGAAAAAACCGGCCAGGGTTACGGATTGCCTCCAGCCGGGGAGATCTATTTCCTGGATGGCAAGGTCAATATCCGCGGGGAAGAGATACAGTCTCCTGACTGGGAAAAACTTCTGGAGGATTCCAGGTCCTGGGCGGGGCAAGTGGATGCCATGGCGGTGGTGCAGTATCTGGGGGTCTACAATCCGGTATATGAAAAAGAGACCAAGGCCCTGTTTGAAAAGCATCATGGACTGGAGACCGTCTGCGGGCATCACCTTTTCACTGACCTCAACTACATCAAAAGAGGAGCGAGTTGCCTGCTGAATGCAAGGCTGATTCCCCTCATCAGTGATTTTCTGAAGCATATCCGCACTTCCCTTGACACCTTCGGCATCAAAGCCCCTGTGGTCATTGTCCGGAGTGACGGTTCTCTCATGTCCGAAAGCGTCACCACGGAACGCCCTGTGGAAACACTTTTATGCGGGCCTGCCGCCAGTGTCACGGGGGGCGTTCATCTGACGAAGGAAAAAAATTGCATTGTCGTGGATATGGGAGGGACCACCACGGATCTTGCACTTGTAAAGGACGGGTACCCGGTGAGGACGGATGCCGGTGTAAACATTGGGAAATGGAAGACCTTTGTCAAATCCGTGTACATCGAGACTTTCGGACTGGGTGGGGACAGCCATATCCGAATGGACAACAAAGGGAGCTTTGTCCTTGGCCCGGCCCGGGCACTTCCCATCTGCCATGCTGCCCTCCAATTCCCCGGGATAAAGGAAGTCCTTCGGGATGACCGGCCCTCACTTTTCCCCAAAAATGAATTCTACTGCCTGGCTCAGGGCATTCATGACACCGATGGTTACTATTCCAGGCAGGAGAGGGAAATCTGCATGGTCCTGAGGGATACTGCCCTCAATCTGGACGATCTCGCAAAAACCATGGGTATTTCACCCTTCAACCTGGATATCCGGCGGTTGGAAGAACACGGGATTGTTCTTAAATCTACCCTGACTCCCACGGACATCATGCATGCCCGGGGGGATTTCGACAGATTCGACCAGGAAGCCTCACTACTGGCAGCCTCAGCCATGGCCGGGGCCTTGCTCTTGAAGCCGGATGCTTTCTGCGGGTTGGTCTATGAAAAAGTCAAAGAGACTCTCTATACCGGCATCATCAGGATGATCCTGCAGAAAGAGCATGCAGACATCGGGAAAAAGGGGACAGGCAGCAGGCTTGTATCACTGATTCAGGACAGCTACATGAAACGGGACCGGATCATGGACATGGTTTTCCAAACCAGATATTCACTGGTGGGGATCGGTGCTCCCATCCATCTTTTTCTGCCGGACGTGGCAAAAGCCCTGGGTACGAAATGCATAATCCCCAAAGATGCCCCTGTGGCCAACGCCCTGGGTGCCATCGTGGGAAATATCATGGTCAAAAAGGAGGTCCGGATTCTTCCGGAATACAGCGCCACCGGTATAACGGGATACATTGTCTTCCTGACGGAAGGAAACCGTTATGTCAAGACATATGAAGAGGCATTGGAGATTGCCCAGGACATTGTCAGGGTTGATTCAAAGGCCCAGGCCCGGCATATGGGGGCCGTGGGGGAAATCATCGTGAAGACCCAGATTGTCACCAGCACCGGCACTTTCACCAAGGACATGGAGAAAGGGTCCGTCCTTCTGGAAACCTTGGTGTCAGCCACCGCCTTGGGAAAGCCAGTCCTGTAACAGGCTTTTTATTGTGCTTCTTTGCAGAATGCAATATAATGTAATGAATATAAGGCATGGACTGACAATATTGGATGTACTTATACAAAGGTAGGATTATCCATGAATGTTGGCACAAGTGAACATCCTTCCGACACCACCGATATCCTGGAATTGATCAAACAACGGGACATGATGAGGCAATATTTGGATATCGCCACCACCATGTTTTTGGTTATGGACTGCAACCTCATCGTCAGGCTGGTGAATAAAAGGGCAAGTGAACTCCTGGGGTACGAGGAACAGGAAATCCTTGGGGAAAAATGGGTTGACAGGTTCATCCCCTCCAAGGAAAAGTCCCGGGTAAAAAAAATCCTCTCCTCCATCTGCAACGGGGACTTGCTTCATGAGAGTGCTGAAAACCATATCCTTTCAAAAGACGGGGAATTACACCTGATTGTCTGGAAAAATACCCCGGTAAAGGATGAAAACGGGAATATCGCCGGAATACTGTCTTCCGGCGAAGATATCACGAAAAGAAGGTCCATTGAAAAAGAGGTCAGGCAAAATGCAAAAAGAAATGCAACCCTGATTCAAATCCTGCAAAGCAGAGGCAAACATCCCGAAGAGGTTCTTAGCAATACCTTGCACCAGGCGATCAAGCTCACCCATAGTGAAACCGGATGTATCTACCTGTTTGATTCCCAAACGGGACGATTTGAGTTGAAGGCCCATAAATACGACAATCCCACTGCGGATGCACAGACACAGTTGGCCCGCATCCGGGCCACCGCAAACAACAAACCAGTCGTCTCGGGGCCGTTTCTGTGGGTCCCCATACGGGTCCGCAGCTCCACGGTAGCATGGATTTGCGTCGCAAAGAAGAACCGGAGATTCCACGAGAACGACATCTGGCAACTGACCCTTCTGATGAATTGTGCCCTTGATGTCATCGGGAGTATCCAGGCGGACCAACAACTGAAACAAGAGAAGGACTATTTGCGGGTCACTTTGTCCAGTGTGGAGAATGGGGTCATCTCCACCGACAGGATCGGTCTCGTGAGGAACATGAGCCGGTCCGCGGAGGAATATACCGGTGTAAAAGAAAAAGATGCTTTCGGAAGGCCCTTGAGCCAGATATTCCGGCTCTCGGGTGGCAAGGATATTCTCTCTGCAGTCATCAACCATGGGGAGACCCTGGCTTTTTCCGAGGAGCTGCTCCAATCCCAGAAAACGGACTTGCAGATCATCATCCAAGGCAAAGCTTCCCCCATCAAAGACCATACCGGCAATATCCTGGGAATGGTCGTTGTCTTCTCCGACATCACTGAAGACATCAGGAGAAACAAAGAGATTGAATATCTCAGTTACCATGACCCGCTCACCGGGCTCTATAATAGAAGGTTTTTTGAAGAGGAAGTGAAAAGGCTGGATACGGCAAGGAATTACCCGCTGACCCTGGTCATGTCGGATGTCAACGGTCTGAAACTGGCCAATGATGCCTATGGGCACCAAACAGGAGACCTGTTGTTGAAGAAAATATCCCATATCATCAAGGAAGGCTGTAGGGCGGATGACATTATTGCGCGTTTTGGAGGAGATGAATTAACCATGCTGCTTCCCCGGACGACACCGGAACAGGCCAAAGCAATGATTCATCGTATTCAACAGCAACTGTCGAAAGAGTCCGTGGATTCCATTCCTCTTTCCGCATCTTTCGGATGCCACACCAAGATAAAAAAAGAAGAGGAAATTCATGATGTCCTCCATAAGGCGGAAGATGAAATGTACCACAGTAAATTGCACGAAAGCCCCGCAATGAAAAAAAAAGCATTGTCCATGATGATGAACACATTGTATGAGAGATGCTCCAGGGAAAAAGACCACTCCTTGTCAGTGAGCCAGTTCTGTTTGAAAATGGGCATGGCTTTGAACCTCGGGAAAAAGGAACTGAATGAGCTTAGAGTTCTAGGCACCATGCATGACATCGGAAAGATTGCCATCAAAGATGAGATTCTCAACAAAGCAACTTCATTGTCCCATGATGAATGGGATGAAATACAGCGGCATGCCGAGATCGGATATCGTATCCTCAGTTCCATCAATGAATTCTCCGAGATTGCGATATATGTATTGGCTCATCACGAAAACTGGGATGGCTCAGGCTACCCAAAAGGACTGAAGAACCGGCAAATTCCCCTGCAGTCACGGATTGTACAACTGGCAGAGGCTTATGATGACATGATGAACAGCCACCCGTACCGTGAGACATTAGGACACGATACTGCCATCAGGAATCTCCAGTTGAATGCCGGGAAACAATTTGATCCGGAACTATCGAAGATTTTTATAGAAAAAATCCTCAATGAAACTTGGAGTGACTGAGCCGTGGCGATCGGTTATGCATGTAAAGTACTGGGCGAAACAGATGTAACAATGAAAAGTGTCCGGCTTGCGAACGCTTCCTGTGCTTCATTGGAGAATGCAACACTCCACAACCTCACTGTCCTTGACCGGATGATGGAATACAATCTCAGCAATGATATCAGGCTGTTCAGAATGAGCTCCGACATCATCCCGCTGGCCTCCCATCCTTCTGTCTCTTTCGATTGGTTTGGAAAGTTCCGAAATATCTTTGATGCCATTGGAGAAAAAACAAGAAACGGGAATATCCGTGTTTCCATGCATCCCGGGCAATATACGGTCTTGAACGCGGAAAACACGGATGTTGTTTCCCGCTCTCTTGCGGATATTGAATACCATCATCTGTTTCTCCATGCTCTTGGGCTTGGTGTCTCTCACAAAATCGTCATTCATATCGGCGGGGTCTACGGAGACAAGAAATCCGCCATGAAGAGGTTTGTCCATAACCTGGAATTTCTGAGTGAAGGAGCCCTGGACCGTCTGGTCATAGAAAATGACGAGCTTCGGTTCAATGTGGAGGACGTGCTGGAAATCAACAGGGAAACCCAGTTGCCAGTTGTCTTCGATGTCTTCCACCATGCCCTCAACCCCGGGCCTTCCGGAAAGCCTCTTCTGGAGATTCTGGATGCTTGCCGGAGAACCTGGGGCCATCGGGACGGCATACAAAAAATCCATTATTCCCAGCAAGGAAGCGGCAGAAGGGGCTCCCATTCCACTTCTATCAGACTGGAGGGGTTCCTGGATTTTTACCGTTCTCTTCCCAATGAGCCCATTGACATCATGCTGGAGGTCAAGGATAAAAACCTTTCCGCTCTCAAATGCATACATGCAACAGATCCCGGCATCCGGAAAAACACCCTTGAGAAGCAATGGGCAAGGTACAAATATTTGACAATGTCCCAATCATATGCCCGATACAAGGATATCAGCGCCCTTTTCCGGCAGAACATCAACCCTGCAGACTTGGCTGTTTCATTTTACACATCCCTGGAAAAGACCCTTTCCCTTCAGCAGGATCAGGGGAACCAGGCCAACACCCTCCTCCACATCTGGGGACACCTGAAAGAAAAGGCCACGAAGAAGGAATCAGAGGCATTCCAATCAAGATTCGAAAAGTTCATGGCCAACACATTGAGTCTTTCCGCTGTCAACCGTTACCTGTACGGACTGGCATTGGCATATGAGGAGGAATATCTCATCCAATCCCATTATTTTCATTTCAACGGAGGAATCAATGGCGCATAGTTTTTTCTGGGTGGCTCTGGGGATTTGGCTGGTCTGCGACATGTATGTTCTCCTTTGCCGGGGCAGCAAAAAAGGCAGGAGAAAGGGCGAACATCACTCCAAGTACGTAATGGTGGCACTCATCGTAACGGGCATGTTCGGCGGCATCGCTCTTTCCGCTGAAGGGCGGCAGGCATTTATGGAGGATTTCAACTGGTTCAGGTCCCTTTCTCTCTTTTTGATTCCCATGGGGATCATAATCCGGATGACAGCCATCCATCAGTTGGGGAAAGCCTTCTCCATCGATGTGGGGCTTGCAAACGGCAACGGACTTTACAAGGAAGGCCTCTATTCCCTCATCCGTCATCCCAGTTATCTCGGAGAGCTCCTTTGCTTCCTGGGAGTGGCTGTTGCGTTCAACCATCCGGTCTCCTCCGGATTTGCCTTTCTTTTCCCTCTGGCTGCTTTTTCTTACAGAATCATCATAGAGGAAAAATTTCTGAGAAAACATTATGAAGAAGAATTCACCCAGTATGCCCGTGAGACAAAGCGCCTGATTCCCTATGTGTTCTGAAAACCCGTCAAAGCCCCCAATTTGTTTTCTCCTTCTTCATTCGGGTAAATTAATGTATATGCCATAGGAGGATAAAGGACATGACAAGCACACACAAGGAAATATACCTGGCCGGAGGATGCTTCTGGGGAGTACAAGCTTTTTTGAAAAAAATACCCGGGGTCATCGAAACAAGCACCGGATATGCCAACGGGAAAACCAATGAACCCACATATGAGGATGTGTGCCGCAGGGGGACCGGACATGCCGAAGCCGTGCGTGTTTCCTACAACCCGGAGATTCTTTCCCTTCCCGGGCTTTTGGCCTTCTTTTTCAGAATTATCGACCCTACTTCAGTGAACAAGCAGGGGAATGACACCGGCGTCCAGTACCGGACGGGTATTTATTACACCGATCCGGAGGACCTTGCCCTCATACAAGGGTTTCTGGAAGGGGAAAGCAAGAAACACAGAAAACCGCTGGCGGTGGAAGCACTCCCCCTTGAAAATTATGGGACGGCCGAGGAATATCACCAGGATTACCTGGACAAGAACCCGGGCGGATACTGCCATATCAACCTGGCTGCTGCGAATGAGATCATCCGTGAAGTCTCAGAGGAATCCCTCAGAAAAAAACTGACTCCCATCCAATATGCCGTCACCCGGGAAAATGCAACCGAACCCCCTTTCAGCAACATGTACTGGGACAACAAGGACCCTGGTCTTTATGTGGATGTCATCACGGGGGATCCCTTGTTCACTTCCTCCGACAAGTTTGATTCCGGCTGTGGATGGCCGAGTTTTACCAAGCCGTTGAGTAATGATATCATTGAGGAAAAGATTGATAAAGGCCACGGAATGTCCAGAATTGAAGTCAGAAGCCAGAAATCAGCTTCCCACCTGGGCCATGTCTTCAAGGACGGTCCCAAGGACAAGGGAGGCCTGCGCTATTGCATCAACAGCGCTTCCCTGCGTTTTATCCCGCTTTCAAAGTTGGAGGAAGAGGGTTATGGAGCTTATCTGGAATTATTCAATCCTTGATTTCAGTACAGGGGACAAAAATTTGCATATCAAAAAAGTCAAATGAAAATATGCTTCAATAGGTTGTCTCATATTAACGAGGTGGACAATGGACAGGATGTTTTTTCTAAAATTAATCAATAATGCGACCCTTATGTTGGCCTTGAGTTTCATTTATACCCTCTTGTACATCAATAAAAAGAAAACCAAGCTCCTTGCTCTGCTCTGGACCGGTGTGCTGCCAGGTCTTATCGGCATTGTCATCATGATGAATTCTGTAGAACAACATAACGGCATCATTTTTGACACGCGCACCATTTTCATCGGCACCGTCGGCTTGTTTTTTGGTGCAATCCCTGTTGCCGTCACCGCCTTCATGACAATACTTTACCGGATCATTCAAGGTGGACTTGGAATTGCTCCCGGCATACTGACAATCTTGTCCTCCGCTGCCATCGGTGCCTTCTGGCACCATTTTCGTTTTAAAAAACTTCTGTCCAGCCGAAGGAAATGGCTTGAGATGTATGCAATGGGACTCCTCATCCATGTCGTCATGTTGCTTTGCATGTTTTCCCTCCCCCGGGATATCGCCATTTCTGTATTGCGCACCATTTCCCTTCCCGTGCTGATCATTTATCCCCTTGGGACCCTGTTGTTGTCCCAGCTTCTTCTTTGGCAGCATCAATATCATGACCAGTCTATCCTTCTTCTTGAAAGTGAGAACCGTTACAGGCAGCTTGTGAGCAACGCTCCGGATGCAATTTTTGTCGAAACGGACGGAAAAATCTCTTTCGTCAATATGCAAGCGGTGAGGATGTTCGGCGTTTCCACGGAAGGGGACTTGCTCGGGAAACCTATCAGGGATTTTATCCGCTCTGAACGCAACAGCCTGGAGAAGGATGTCATATTCATCCTTGATGATGAGCGCCAACCAAAGCACAATGTCGAAGGTGTTATCAAAAGGGGAGACGGTATATTTCTGGATGTGACATTCTCTATCTCTCCCTTCCAATACGAATCAAGAGATGCATTGCTTATTTTCGTCAGGGATATCTCATCGTTAAAGGCTCTGGAGAGGGAGAAAGATGAAATAAAGGCCAATCTCCAGCAATCTCAGAAATTGGAAGCCATCGGAACTCTTGCCGGCGGAGTGGCACATGAAATCAACAATCCCATCAACGGCATCATTAACTATGCCGAATTGATCCTGGATACAGCAGAACAGGAATCCTGCCGAAGTCATGCCAGTGAAATTATCCGCGAGGGCAGCCGCATCACGGAAATCGTGAAGAGTCTTCTTCAGTTTTCCCGTTTTGACAAAAAAGCCCACAGCTATGCAATGATTGAAGATATCATTCATGGAACGCTGTCCCTGATGAAGACCTTGATGCGTCATGACAATATTATATTGGATGTCGACATCCCTTCCGGGTTGCCCCCTGTAAAATGCCGAAGCCAGCAAATCCAGCAGGTCCTGATGAATATACTGACCAATTCCAGGGATGCACTGAATGACAGATATCCCAGGGACAACATGGACAAAATCATCTCCATCCGTTGTCTGATAATCACCGAGCAAGGGGAAAAATGGATCAGAATATGCGTGAAGGACAATGGGGGAGGGATTCCGGAAGAATTGCATGAGAGGTTGTTCGATCCCTTCTTCACGACAAAGCCACCGGACAAAGGAACCGGAATGGGTCTTTCCATCAGCCATGGAATCATCAAAGACCATAACGGGCGGCTGTCTTTTGAAACCGTGCCAGGGGAATATACCATGATGATGATGGATCTCCCTCTGGAGGAGGATATTGTATGATGAGAATAATGATTGTAGATGATGAGAAGAGCATACGTTCCACGATGTGTGAATACCTGAAAGGAAAAGGATATGAAGTCCTGGAAGCGGAGAATGTCCCAAAGGCACTGAACCTTCTGAAGGAGCATCCGGTGGACATCGTTCTCACGGACATTATCATGCCGGGTCAGTCCGGTCTGGCTCTTCTGGATGCAGTCAACAGCATGCAGAAGGAGGTCCTTGTTGTCATCATGACCGGGGATCCCTCAACCGATACGGCGATTGCCGCCATTCGGTCACAGGCTTATGATTATCTGACAAAACCGGTCCGGTTTGATGAATTGCTCCAGACCATGAGAAAGGCATCCAAATACATTGCGCTGAAAAAGGAAAACCTCATATACCAGAAGCAATTGGAAGATATGGTCATGCTCCGGACAAAAAGCCTTCGAAAAGCCATGCTGGACATCACGTCAGTGGTTGCGGCCATGCTGGATCTACGTGATCCATATACCGCAGGCCATCAAAGACGGGTAGGTGAACTGGCAGGAAACATCGGGGTAGAGATGGGCCTTTCCGATGAAACAGTTGAAGGCCTGAGGGTCATTGGATATATCCATGACATCGGTAAAATTCAAGTCCCATCTGAAATTCTGACCAAACCGACAGCTCTCTCCCCTCCGGAATATGAAATCATAAAACTGCATTGCCTGCGTGGTTATGAAGTCCTTAAGGATGTGGATTTGCCCTGGCCGGCTGCGGAAGTCATTTACCAGCATCATGAACGCCTCAATGGAAGCGGCTACCCCAGGGGTCTGAAAGGGGATGCCTTGCTTTTGGAGACCCGGATACTTTCCGTGGCGGATGTCATTGAGGCCATGACGACCCATAGGCCCTATCGTGCGGCATTGTCTCAAGATGAGGCCTTGAATGAAATCAATCATCATTCCGGAATCCTTTACGATTCCCAGGTGGTGGATGTCTGTACCAAGCTCATGTTGCAAAAATCCCGTTTATAGCTGCTCTCTGGTATGTTTGGACAGGTAAAATTCAAACCGGTATTTTCTGAATCCTTTCATCTTATACGGCTTCAACAGGCGCAGCATGGCCGGAACGCTTCCGCCAACCCCCCTTTGGGCCAAGCCTGCACAGACGGTGATGGTCTTATTTTTTTCAAGAAGATGGATATGGGTGGCCCTGATAAGGTCGTTCAAGGTATAGGGCCAGACGGAAGCTTCCAAATGCTCCTGTGCACGTTCCAGAAGCACAGACCCATCCCCGCTCGAAAGCCTTAGCCAGCGGATATCCGTCCTGTTGGCGTTCTCCTGGGGTTTGAGGTAGTCATGGGCGAAATCCTGCAGGGGACTGCTGTACTTCCCGATTTTTGCCGACCATGTACGGTCACAGTAATTCTCATGGGGTCCCCTCCCCAACCAGTCCACCTGTTGGAATTCCTTGTCCATGTGGAACATCATGCCGAACCGGATGAGGTTTCGCAACGCGAATCCTTCCATTCCCACCCGGACACTGCCATCTTCGCAAGGAACCGCCCACATTTTCACATGTCCCAAAAAATACCTGACCTTCCAACGGGAACAAAGACGCCCTTTTTTCCAGGCGCTCCGGACACATCGGGCTTGCTCCGTGGCTTCCCAAAACCTTCTTCCGTATAAAAAATCCACCAGCTTTTGGTTGCCTGTCAAGAGTTGCATCAGCTGCCCCTCATTGTCAATGGGCGCCCGGAAAAAGCAAGGTCTGATGTCAAAAGCCACATGTTCAATGGACAGGCCTTTCTCGGAAAAGGATATGCCCGGACGGCTCTCTCCTGCAGGCTTCTTTTTTTCTGGTTCTGCAGACTGGATAAGAAACTGCTCCCCGGCAATGCAGTGGCCTTTTCCGGCCCAGGATACATCCTCCTTGAGATGGAAGGAAAGATTCAGAAAGGTCTCTCCCTTCGGGTCTTCTTTGAAAACAGGGATTCCCACCGGATGTTCCTCCAACGGCCCCATTCCCGGCAAATCCATCCGGCCGGACTCCACCGGGTTTCCTTCACAGGTCCTTTCCCATCGCAGCTCCACATCCTCCAGATCCTTGAAACAACGGTTGTTCTTTACCAGGAAAGACCCTTCTCCCGTTCTTTTCACCCGGATGTCCTCATATCCTTTCTTCACTTCATACAAAGCAGGATTGGGATTGCGCATGGCTCCGAAAATCCCGTTTCCACAGAAATTCAAGTCATTGGGCTGGTCACCGAAGTCTCCCCCGTAGGCAAACAAGTCCCGCCCGTCCTCTGTCTTTTTCCGGATGGACTGGTCAGCGAAATCCCAGATGAACCCTCCCATGCAATGGGGATGCTTTTCAAACAGCATCATATATTCCCGGAAATTTCCCAGACTGTTCCCCATGCAGTGGGCAAATTCGCACAGCATAAAGGGTTTTTCCCTGTACTGACTGGGTTTTAATGGATTCCCTAGTATTTTACTGTCGAAATACGCTACCCGAACTTTTTTTCTTTCCAGAATCCTCCTGCATTTATCCACCGAGGCATACATCAGGCTGAATACATCGGATATATCCAAAACATGGTCCCCTTCATAATGGATAGGTGTCAACGGGGCCAGTCGCATAGCCGTGCGCTTCATTTTTCTGAAATTCTCCCCGTATCCCGCTTCATTTCCCAGGCTGTACATGATGATACAGGCATGGTTCCGATCCCGCTTCACCATGCTCTCCATTCTGTAAACACATTCCTCTTCCCATTCGGGACGGCTTGCTGGGATTTTTTTTCTTACCCCGTGGGTTTCCAGATTGCATTCATCCATGACATAAATGCCGTACCGGGAACAAAGGCTGTAGAAAAATGGGCTGTTTGGATAGTGGCTGGTGCGGATGGCGTTGATGTTATTCTGCTTGCAGAGCAAAATGTCCTGCTCCGTAATCTCCCGGGGCACTGCAAAACCATGGTCTGGATGGAATTCATGCCGGTTGATTCCTTTGATCTTCACCGGTTTGTCGTTCAGATAAAAAACCCCGCTTCTAATCTCCACCCTCTTGAATCCCGTTTCCAGGACCCTTTTGTCCAGAAATACCCCATCTTTTCCGTAAAGGACAATCTCTGTCCGGTAAAGGTCCGGGGTCTCGGCGCTCCAGACTTTGGGTTTTACGATGGAATCCTTGAACACCACCCTGCTCCCGGCGACATGTATTTCTTTTCTGTATGTCTCTTTTCCCTGCATATTATGCAGAGAGATCTCCACCGTCATTTCCTTCTGAGGATTTGAAATATCCAGTTCCGCGTGCAAAAACCCGGTATGCAGGTCCCGGTCCAGGTCGGTGCGGATGAACACATCGAACAGGGATGTCACAGGCTGGGAAATAAGGGTTACATCCCGGATGATGCCTCCCATCCTCCACATGTCCTGGTCTTCCAGCCAACTTCCGGTGCAGAATTTCGGGACCAGCACACACAGCTTGTTTTCTCCTCCCACGACAAAAGGGGAAATATCAAATTCCGATGGAGTGAAACCATCTTGGGAATACCCGACAAACTGCCCGTTGACCCGGACCAGCACCGCGGATTGCACTCCGTCAAACCTGAGGATGGTCTGCCTGTCCAGCCATTCGCGCTCCATGTGAAACACCCGGGTGTATTGGCCACAGGGGTTTTGGTTTGCATGGATCCTGGGAATGTGCCGGGTATCGAATGCATGCGGATACCGGATGTTGGTGTATATGGGGATTCCATATCCCTTGATTTCCCAATTGGCCGGGACAGGGATCTCATCCCATTCCAAAGTGTCAAAATCATCCGCTTGCAGGGTGTCCGGAAGAAAACGGAATTTCCAGGGACCATTCAGGGATTGGAGGAACCTTTCCGGCTTTTTCTCCCTTTCATCCAGTGGAAATCCGTAAAACCGGGGAGGCAGGCTGTTGATTCTGAAGATTCCCTGGTCATAGATACATTCTTCAGCTGTCTTGTCCAATTTCCTTGAGTATCCTTTCATACAATTCTTCAGTCAGGATGTATTTCCTGATGGGAATCACCGCCAGGATGCATATGACGGCAGGAACCAGGGAAATCATGGCATGGAATCCGTTCATCATGGTCACAGTAATGGCTTTGTCCACATCATAGGCCATGATTCCCAGGGCCAGCGCCCCCAGGGCTCCACCCAGGGCCGAAGCAATCTTTGTCTTGAAGATATTGGTGGAGAAAACCATCCCTTCCGCCCGGATGCCCGTTTTCCACTGGCCATATTCCACAGTGTCAGCCAGCATGGACATCATGGCGATGTTCGCCAGACCAAAGGCCGCCGCGCCAAAGGCGTTTATGACGATGATGGCGGTGAAACTGCCGTATCCGGCGATGAAATGGGCAAGGCTGGACAATGACATGACCACAATGCCGACGAGGGCTGTTTTCTTTTTCCCGAGTCTTTTTGCCACCGCTGGCATGATGATGCTCCCGAAAACGGTGAACACGGCATAGATGGCCATGAACACCGGGATGAGTGCCTCCGAATCAAAATTGTACCTGATATAGTAGGCGGGATAGATGATCTTGATGGCATTGGAGATTTCCACTGCAAGCAGGGAAAGCATCAGGATCAGCAATGGTTTGTTGGCCTTTAGGAGGAGGATCACTTTTCCGAGGGTCTGTTTCTCCCTTTTCTCCACTTTTGCTCTCTCCCTGGTTTTTAAAAATGCCAGATTGGTGAGAAGAATGGCCATGACGGAGAGCAACACGGCGGTCTTGATCCAGCCGCCGCTTCCGCCTCCCAGGGCATTCACAAGAATGGGGTAGGCCACCACCACGGTGATGAAATATCCGATGCTCGCAAAAGTCCTGGAAAACATGACTATGCTGCTTCGCTCCTCAAAATTCTGGGTCAGGGCGGATGTCATGGACCAGTAGGGGATGTCCATGGCGGTGAAACTCATTCCCCATAGGATATATGTGGCATAGGCCCATATGATTTTCAGGAGCAGGCTTCCTCCCGGATCCACGAAGCAAAGGATGGTGAAGGCAGCCATCACATAGGGGACGAACAACAGGTAAGGTCTGAATTTACCGAATCTTGTCTGGGTATTGTCAACAATGATGCCCATGATGGGGTCGTTGACTGCGTCCCATATCCTTGCCACCAAAAATAGCACGGTGATGGCAAAGGCCGGGATCCTCAGGAAGTCCGTATAGAATACGATCAGATACGTGGCCATCAGGCTGTAGATGAAATTATTCCCCAGGCTGCCTGCTGAATAAGCCAGTTTCTCTTTTAGGCCGACGACTTTTTCCATGATGCCCCCCTTTTGAATATTTGTTTCTTATCCGAAATCCTCCATGATTGCTTGATACAGGTCCCGGGGTTTTGCCATATCGGAAAAGTCCATGCTGTCCGTGGTTCCCCTTGTTTGGATATGGCAAAGCATTGGTACGTGTATCAAGGTAAAAAAGAAAACCCGCCGGAATGGCGATGAAAAGCACAATGGCGGCATTGGATACGATGGTATGGATGTTGTTCTTGTTTTCTGCACTGCCCTGCACCTCCTCCACCATTATATCCCAATCCGCCACTTGTTTTCCACAGGAAATGGAGAGGAAAGCTTATCTGTACTGGAGGTTGTAATAATAGGCATACCTGTTGTTTTGTTGGAGAAGACTCTCGTGGGTCCCTTCCTCCACGATCCGACCGTTCTCTACGACCAGTATCCTGTCTGCATGGAGGATGGTGGACAGGCGATGGGCCACGATGATGCATGTTTTGCCGGCGATGAGCCTTTCGATGGACTTCTGGATGAGTTTTTCTGAACGGGTGTCCAGGGAGGAGGTGGCTTCGTCCAAAAGCAGGAGGGGCGGGTTTTTGATCATTGCCCTTGCAATGGTGATCCTTTGCTTCTGGCCGCCGGAGATTGAGACCCCTCTTTCCCCGGTCAGGCTTTCATAACCGTTTTGCATTTTCCCGATGAAATCATGGGCATGGGCAATTTTCGCAGCTTTGACGATTTCATCTTCTGTGGCATCCGGTTTCCCGTAAAGGATGTTCTCCCGGATGGTACCGGAAAACAGGTAGTTTGTCTGGGGAACATAGGCCGTTTGGCTTCTGATCAGTTCCTTGGTTTCTTCTGACAACTCCATTCCAAAGATCCTGACAGTTCCCTCCTGTGGCAGGTAATAGCCGTTGATCAGCTTCAGGAGGGTGCTTTTGCCCCCGCCGCTTCCGCCCACCAGGGCCACGGTCTCTCCCTTCCCTATGCGCAGGTCGATGCCTGAGAGAACGGGTTTGCCCTCCTCGTAGCAGAATGTGACGCCTTTCAGTTCCACGACCGGAGCCCTGTCTGAGAAACTTTCTTCGCCTCCCTTGTGTTCGGTGGGATGTTCCAGGAGATCCAGGGCCCTGTCTGCTCCCGCCAGGGAGTTCTGCAGGGCAGTGAGCTGGGTGCCCATGCTCCAGAACATATAGTTGATGCCGTTTCCAAGCTGGACCATGGCAATGAGGGTGGAGAAATTGAACCATCCGTTGAGTACAAAGAAACTGCCAATGAAGATCATGCCCATGAAGTTGATGATGCCTGTCAGGTTGTTGGTTGCGCCCTGGGCAATCCTCCAGGCCGCCCGCTGCATCCCCAGCTTGTATATGTTGTCAATGGCATCGTCCAGCCTCTTCACGATCCAGGGGGTGATGTTGAAGATTCGAACAACTTTCAGCGAGGCCGTCAAATCCACGATGCGTTCCGTCAGCGAGGCATGGCCTTTTTGCACCTCATCACTTTTCTTTTTCACTGGTGCGATGAACCGACTGGAGATGAAAAACATGATGAAGCTCACCGGGATTATGACCATGGCAAAGCGAGGATCAATCAGGAATATCACGATGCAGCTGCCTATGCCCGAGATGAGGCTGGCAACAATATTCAACAATGGCTGCCCCCAGGCGGATTCCAGGGCCTGCATGTCGTTGGTCAGTCTGGAGACGGCATCCCCTGAATGGCTTTTTTCAAACCACTGTGCAGGTATCCGGATCACATGGGAGAAGAGTTTCTGCCTCATGAGCCCCGTTTCACGGGCATGGGCGGTCTCAAACAGGAGTGCGCCGGTGATGTAGATGAAGACAGTCAGCACGAAGCCCAGGGACAGGAAGAAGATGCCCCTGACAAGCTCCTCCATGCTTTTGTTCTCCCCTGCCTGAAAAAGCAGGATGAATGACATGGAGAAAAGTATGTTGAAGATGAAGTCCTGTCCGAACCCGTGGACGACCAAGCCCAGCATGTAACGTTTCCGATAGGTCCGGATATGCCCAAGAAGCCTTTTCAATGATAGCAAAGTGGTTTTCACGCCCATCTTCTTCATGGGTTTTTTTCCTCCGTCTGCCGAACCAGCAATTCCCGGTAGGCGCCGTTTTTCGCCAGCAGTTCATCATGGCGTCCCTGCTCGGCAATCCCACCGTTCTTTATCACGTAGATC
>JAWOHX010000155.1:0-6693 GCA_046484975.1 Clostridia bacterium | reverse complement strand
GGTTCTATGAGGACAAGGGGGATCTCACCATCGACACCCTCGATGATTACCTCCGGTTCCGGGATTCCGTCATCTATCGAATCCGGGCCTGTGATGACCTTCTCCGGGAGCTTTCCGGAAAAAAGAAGGAGATCGCAAGGCAGATTCTCTTTTGCCGGAAAAAAATCCAGGACATTGCCCTTTCGAAGACTAGGCGCTGCTGAAACCACAGGTCATATGTGTGAAGGTTGTGGCCGTTCAGGGGCATATGATAGAATACCAGGATGAAGCTTATGGGAGGCCATATGAAATATTATCCATTGAAGTTCGAGCCTGTGTTTAAAAGCATCCTTTGGGGAGGCCGTAACTTGGAAAAACTCGGTAAAACCCTTCCACCCGGAAAGATTGCCGAAAGCTGGGAGATTTCCGCCCATCCGGACGGGATGGGCAGGGTGTCAAACGGTATTTTCAGGGGAATGACCCTGGAGAAGCTGGCCGTTACCCACTGGGAGGAAATCCTCGGTTCTTCCCGGACTGCTGGAAGCCCCGGGAAATTCCCCCTTCTCATCAAGCTCATCGATGCCAATGACAAATTATCGGTGCAGGTCCATCCCGATGACACCTATGCAAAAGTTCACGAAAACGGAGAATTCGGGAAAAACGAGCTTTGGTATGTGGTGGACTGCCTCCCGGAAGCCAAACTGGTCTACGGACTGAAGTCAGGGATGACCAGGGAGAGGTTTCGCAGGGCGGTGGAGGACAACAGTGTCAGGGACTGCCTGAATGTGGTTTCGGTGAAACCCGGGGATTGCCTGGACATCCCAGCCGGCCTGGTGCATGCCATCGGGGAAGGAATCCTCATCTGTGAGGTCCAGCAAAATTCCAACACCACTTACAGGGTCTACGATTATGACCGCATCACTGACGGGAAAAAACGGGATCTTCATCTGGAAAAGGCCATGGATGTCATCGATTACTCCCTGCCAAAGCGCCAGGGTTTCCTGAAAGGGCTTGCCATCAGACGGGAGGATTCCCTGCGGACCTTCTACAAGGCGAACAGGTATTTCTGCGTTGAGCATGTTGCCTGCACGGGCCTTCATGCCGATGATACCAGAGGTGTGATGTTCCACACCTACACATTCCTGGAGGGGAAAGGCCGCATCGGCAGCACTTCCATCTCCATGGGGGATTCCGTCCTGCTCCCTGCAGCCATGGGGCAATATACCATCGAAGGGCGCTTTTCCGCCATCAAATCCTATGTGCCGGATTTGGACATGGATGTTCTGTCTCCCCTGTTGGAGGCAGGATACACCGAAGAGGAGATTCGAAGGGAAGTGTTATAAAAAAATCCGGCTGAGCCGGATTTTTCATTCTGGTGACCCCTAGGGGATTCGAACCCCTGATACCGCCGTGAGAGGGCGATGTCTTAACCACTTGACCAAGGGGCCGTAAGATGGTAGCGGCGATCGGATTTGAACCAATGACACTGCGGGTATGAACCGCATGCTCTAGCCAACTGAGCTACGCCGCCATAAAACGCGCTTTATCATTTTAGCAACTATTACAGGAAGTGTCAAGATTGTTTTTCAACGCCCGTAGGCGCTTTCCAGCACCACAAGGACCATTTCCGGCGGGTTGAAAATACGCAACGGAAAAATGCTGTTTCCCAGTCCCCTGCTCACCACCATCGCCGTGTCCCCCCTGCGGTATAGCCCGGCATGGTATTTGGGGAAGATGCCCTGGTCAGGTGCCACCAGCCCTCCAAGAAAAGGCAGGACAACCTGCCCCCCGTGTGCATGTCCGGCGAACACCAGGTTCATGCCTGCCCCGGAATAGGCATCCATCCTTTCCGCCCTGTGGGACAGGAGGATGACAAAACCCTCCAGGCCTTCCATGCTTTTCAGTCCGGCATCGAAGGCCTCTTCTCCAAATTCAGGATCCATCAATCCAGCCATCACAATGAAATCCCCCTGTTTTTCCACTGTGACGGACTGGTTGTCCAGGACAATGACCCCCGCCCGGACCAGCGCTTCCTTCAGAACGGGGTATTCCCCCGACCAGGCCTCATGGTTGCCCGGAACGAAATATACCGGGGCCAGCCCCGCTGCCGCCTCCATGAGGGCCAGGGCATCGTCCATGCCCTTTTTCCTGCTGTCGATGAGATCCCCGGTGACCACGATGGCATCGGGAGCCGTGGACAGGATCTTCCGGACGATCCTGTCCTGGTCAGGGCCGAACCGTTTCCCGTGCAGATCCGAAAGATGAAGGATTTGGAACCCGTCAAAGGCCTGGGGGATTCCCGGTTCCACGACACGGAGGTCCGTTATGGTCAAGGCGTTGTTCTGCCAGCAGAAGAACACACCTGCCAGCAGGACGGCTGCGAGGGGAAGCATCCAAAACGCATTCCCTGCCCTTCTCCCTGTCATATGTTCGTCCTCCTTGTGCAAAGCCCGGTCCGGGTTTTGGTGGGAACAGTCATGATTTCATTGGTCATTTTTTGAATGGTTTCGCTCAGGGTCATACGATATCTTCGCTTTCTCTCCTGATCATTATGCCCTTCATATATTCGGAGTCGTTGTGAAAACGCATGGCGATGGTCTTTTCTTCCTCCGTACAGCCAATCAATGCCTTGATTTCAGAATCCTTTTTTAGAAGGTCAACGGTGCAAACAACAGCATCACATACATCCTTGGAAAGGCTTCCGCGCCATACATCAATTCCGCCTCCATCCGGCGAGGTCGTTCCTTTAAGATAACCATAATCCAAAGGATAGATGAAATCAAAGCGGGGATGCTTCGTTCCCTTCGGGCGGTCAATGACGATTTCTGATTGGGCAATGAGGGCGTCGATGGCTGACCAAAAGCCATTGGTGTATGACTCATTGCCCTCCAACCATTGATGCCCTGACGGATTCATTGCCTGCAACGCGGTATCATCATAGGGGATGATTGTCCAGCCATCGTTCCGGGCCAGTGCCTTTGCGATGTCAAAAAAGTCCGAGGGAATCAACACCGAACCGTTATTCGCGTCTTGTACCCGCTTTATTTCTTGTTCCAGATAATCCGGAGGTTTCATCGGCCCGCCTTGTTTCGCTATATATATTATATATAACCATAAATCACGGGGTCATACAAATGCTTTTGTGGCCAAAAACCATCGCTTTATTGCCCATCTTCATTTATGCCAAGTGTCCGGTCTATCTAGAAAGAAAAAACCACAAGGTTTTGTCCTTGTGGTTCATTGTTTATGGTGGAGATAAGCGGGATCGAACCGCTGACCTCTTGAATGCCATTCAAGCGCTCTCCCAGCTGAGCTATACCCCCAAAACGGCCACGCATGATACATTATAAATTTAATCGGCCATTGATGTCAATGCTTCTTCGATGAGTTTTCCCATTCGCCTGGTCCCCACCACCGCATCCTCCTCGTTGGAGATGTCGCATGTCCTGTATCCATCCTCCAGAACCTTCGCCACCGCACCCTCGATGTCACATGCCGCCCGCTCCATACCCAGGGAATGGCGGAGCATCATGGCCGCGGACAATATGGTGGCGATGGGGTTGGCTTGATCCTTGCCTGCGATGTCCGGCGCAGAGCCGTGGACGGGCTCGTAGAGCCCGAAAGTCCCTCCGGACAGGCTGGCAGAGGGAAGAAGGCCGATGGAGCCGGTGATCATGGCGGCCTCGTCGGAAAGGATGTCCCCGAAAAGGTTCTCCGTGACAATGACATCGAACTGGCGGGGGTTGCGGATGAGCTGCATGGCGGCATTGTCCACATACATGTGGGACAACTCCACCTCCGGGTACTGCCTGGCCACCAGGATGACCGTGGCCCTCCATAAGCGTGATGAATCCAGCACATTTGCCTTGTCGATGCTGCACAACCTTTTTTTCCTTTTCATCGCCGCCCGGAATGCCACATGGGCGATCCGTTCGATTTCAGGTACAGTGTACTCCATGGTGTCGTACGCCCTGTAGCCGTCATTGCCCCGTTTTCCAAAATATGCGCCCCCTGTGAGTTCCCGGATGACAAGGATGTCGATTCCTTGGCCGATGATCCTCGGGTTCAGCGGGGATGCTTCCCTGAGGGAGTTGTATATGACCGCGGGGCGGAGATTGGCGAAGAGCCCCAGGGCGCTTCGTATGGCCAGCAGTCCCGCTTCCGGGCGTAAGCTCCCTTCCAGGTCCTCCCACTTAGGTCCCCCCACGGCTCCCAGCAGGACGGCATGGCTTTCCCTGCAAAGGTCCAGGGTCTCCCCGGGCAGGGGCTTTCCGGTGGCGTCGATGGCTGCTCCCCCGATCAGGGCCTCGGTGAAATGGAACCGGCATCCATGGGTTGTCCCGATGGCATTGAGCACATCCAGGGTGCAGTCCACCACATCGGGTCCGATTCCGTCGCCTTTCAATACTGCGATACTGTATTCCTTCATGTCGCCCTCACTTCAATGTCTTCCTGATATATCCCACAAGCCCGTCGTTGTTGATGATTTCCTGCATGAACGCAGGAAATGCCTGGCCGGTGTACTCCTTGTTCTTCGTATGGTTCACGATGCGTCCGGTGGTGAAGTCCACGGTGAGCGCATCCCCGGGGTCAATGTCCTGGCTGGCTTCCCTGCACTCCAGGATGGGCAATCCGATGTTCACCGCATTGCGGTAGAAGATCCTGGCGAAGGTGGCGGCGATGACGCAGGATATCCCCGAAGCCTTGATGGCGATGGGAGCATGCTCCCGGGAGGAGCCACAGCCGAAATTGCTTCCCGCCACCATGATGTCGCCTGGTTGCATCTTCTTCAGGAAATCCTTGTCGATGTCCTCCATGCAATGGCTTGCCAGCTCCGCGGGATCGGAGGTGTTCAGGTACCTGGCGGGGATGATGACGTCCGTGTCAATGTTGTTGCCGAATGTCACGGCCTTTCCTGTTGCTTTCATATTGTATCCTCCAGTTCCTCGGGGGAGGCCAGTCTTCCCAGGACAGCGCTGGCCGCAGCAACGGCGGGACTCGCCAGGTAGACCTCGCTTTCGGGATGACCCATCCTGCCGACGAAATTCCGGTTGGTGGTGGCCACGGCCCTCTCCCCTTTTGCCAGGATTCCCATGTGGCCTCCGAGGCAGGGCCCGCATGTGGGGGTGCTCACTGCTGCGCCCGCGTCGATGAAGATCCCGAAGAGTCCTTCTTCCATGGATTGCTTCCAAATCTTCTGGGTGGCCGGAATGATGATGCAACGCACATCCCCGTGGACCTTCCGGCCCTTCAATATCTCCGCGGCTGCCCTCATGTCCTCCATCCTGCCGTTGGTGCAGGACCCGATCACCACCTGGTCGATGGTGACGATACCCACCTGGTCCATGGTCCTTGTGTTGTCCGGCAGATGGGGGAATGCCACGGTGGGCTTGATCTCGTCCAGGTTGATGACATATTCCCCGATATAGGCGGCATCAGCATCCGGTGCATGGATCTCGTAGGGTTTGACGGAATGCTCCCTGATATATGCAATTGTCTTTTCGTCCACTTCAAAAATGCCGTTTTTGGCACCTGCCTCGATGGCCATGTTGGCCATTGAAAACCTGTCGTCCATGGTGAGGCTTTCCAGGCCTTCACCGGTGAATTCCATGGATTGGTACAGCATCCCGTCCACGCCGGTCAGCCCGATGATATGGAGGATGACGTCCTTGCCGCAGACCCACTTCGACAATCTGCCCTTCAGGATGAACCGGACGGCCTCCGGGACCTTGAACCAGGCTTTGCCAACCGCCATGGCGGCGGCCATGTCCGTGCTGCCCACGCCGGTGGAAAACGCACCCAGGGCACCGTAGGTGCAGGTATGGGAGTCTGCGCCGATGACCAAATCCCCGGCTGTCACCAGTCCTTTTTCCGGAAGGAGGGCATGTTCCACCCCCATCTGGCCGATTTCAAAATAGTTTACGATTCCCATTTCCCGGGAGAATTCCCGGATGAATTTCACCTGTTCCGCGCTTTTGATGTCCTTGTTGGGGGTGAAGTGGTCGGGAACGATGGCAATCTTGTTGCGGTCGAACACCCTGTCCACACCGATCTTTCTGAATTCCCTCACCGCCACCGGCGTCGTGATGTCGTTGCCAAGAACCATGTCCACTTCCGCCATGATGAGCTGGCCGGGCTGCACGTGCTTTTGGCCGGCATGTCTGGCCAGTATTTTCTGCGTCATCGTCATTGCCATGGGCTCCACCTCCGGATATCAAAAAACCGTCATTCTCATGGAATACGGTTGTCCTACTAATTTAATGGTTTTACTTTCTGATGTCAATAAAAATACGCTCGTCGGGTTTTAAAAACCCCAGCTTTTCCCTGGCCATCCGTTCAATGTATTCCTGGGTGTCGGCAATCTCCAGGTCCTTCCTCAGGCGGGTCTCTATCCTCTTTGCATCCTCCAGTTGAATCAGGAGATCCTGCTTCTGTTGCTTCTTTGCATCAATAATGGGCTGTTGCGAGACCAGCACATAGACGATATAGGAACAGAATGCGATTTTCCCCAGGAACATGAGGATGCCCAATATTTTTTTCTTCATTTGTGTGTCCTGTTGTTCTTTTGTAACTATATGGAATTATAGCATATACAGCATGGCATGGCAAGGTTTGTCACGCCATCTCTTTTCTGATAATATGTTCTTGATGATCAAAAGGAAAGGTGGACAGCCGATGAGCCAGGCTGACAGGATTTTCATCGATATGTGCAGG
>JAWOHX010000104.1:0-5132 GCA_046484975.1 Clostridia bacterium | reverse complement strand
CGGGATTCCAATGGCTTCCTCTCGAAATGAAGAGGTGATCAGGTTGGTCGGTGTGCCGATTAACGTGGACATCCCCCCAAAATGCGCGGCAAAGGCCATCGGCATGCCGGGAGGCACTCTCCTGCACAATGAACGACTTCCTGAGGCAATACGGCATCCAGTTCACGGAAGAGTAGATCATTCGGGACATCAGTCAGGCAAATGGGAAAAACATACAGATCAAGAGGGCGGGGACCATCCTCAACATCAATTTTGCCCTGGTGACGGACATGGAGAAAAAACCCGAGAGCGTCATATTGATCCTCCGGGACATCACCAGGCAGCAGAAACTGGAGGACATGCGCAAGGAATTCGTGGCAAACGTATCCCATGAGCTCAAAACCCCCCTCACCTCCATCAAGAGCTATTCCGAGACTTTACTCAGCGGCATGGTGGAGGATCAGGATACCCTTATAAAATTCCTGCGTGTCATCGACAGCGAGGCGGAGAGGATGTCCAATCTGGTCAGGGACCTGCTGCAACTTTCCTCCATCGACATGGACCAGCTGAAACTCAACAAGAACAGGCACGTGGTCATGGACCTGATCCAGAAAACCATCGAAAAGGTCAGCTTCGAGGCAGACAAGAAGCGCCAGAGGATCACCACCGACATCCGATTTGAAGGAAAGGCCCCCATGGATCACGACCGGATCCAGCAGGTCCTCATCAACCTTCTGGGCAACGCCATCAAATATACCGATGAGGAGGGGACCATCCATGTGGCTTGCTGGCAGCAAGACGACGAGCTGCGTATCAGCGTGGAGGACAACGGTGTGGGAATCCCTGAAAAAGACCTGCCCCGGGTCTTCGACCGCTTCTACAGGGTGGACAAGGGAAGGTCAAGGAAAATGGGGGGCACGGGGCTGGGTCTGGCCATTGCCCGGGAGATCATGCTGGCCCACATGGGGGACATTTCCATTGAGAGCCGGCTGGATGAAGGGACCAGGGTGACCCTCACCCTTCCTCTGAAATACATAGGAGGCAGCGGATGAAAAAAAAGAGCATTGCCATACTGCTGATGTCCTTGTTGATCTTCATCACCCTGGCCCAGGCTTTTATCATCCTGGACTATTACCTGGAAGGTTTTTCCCTGGGTATATTCAATAGAAGGGAGGAACCCCAGCCATATTTCCGCGCCTATGAGAGCGTGGTACGGGAAAAATATCTGGTTCCGTTTAAAATCTATGCCAACATCGATGACGCCCGGCTGTATGAAATCACCAGGCAGG
This sequence comes from Clostridia bacterium, assembly GCA_046484975.1. Lineage (GTDB taxonomy): Bacteria > Bacillota > Clostridia > DUPQ01 > DUPQ01 > JAWOHX01. The sequence continues at coordinate 3,864 of JAWOHX010000104.1, read as the reverse complement.
AAGGCAATTTCCATTCACTGATCTGGGAAAATTCCCGGTTCATCCTGCAGGAAGCCCTGGCAAGGGAAAGGGACGAAAAACTGGGGCTGGAACAATGGTACAACATCTGCATCATGAAAGGGGTGAGCCTCCGGTTTGCAGATGCCCTCCCCTCGGAATTCCTGGCCTGGATGGTGGAGGCCAACGACAATGCCCTGAGGAATGTGAAGATAGAAAAGATTTTGTTCGCCGTTCAGGAAGAGGACACCGTGGACATGTATCTCAAGACCCCCGACAGCATCCTGCTGTACAAGGGACTGGAATCCCAAGGGCTTCTTCGCACGACGAATTATGCCAATTTGACGGACCTGCTGAAAACAAGCGCTGCATATATCAACAACAAATACAGCTATTCCAGGGTGGCTTTCGGCACCAGCCGTCTTCGGGTGGAACCGGACATTCCCATCATCATGAGAACCGTGGACGAGAGCTTCGGGTTCAGGACACTGGAATTGATCCAGGTGAAACCCCTGGCCCTGCTGAGCGAATATGCCGCCCTGGCGGAAAAAGCCTCGAGGCCCCTGTCCGGGGATGCCACTCTGGCTGCCAAGGCGAATGGCATCCGGAGTATGCTGTTTGGCCGGTCCCATGACCGCTACAAGACGGTCATATCGGAGGAGGCAAGCATCTTCTTCACCAACCAGTATAACATCTACGAGGTCACCATCCGGAACAGGATGACCTATGTCTATACCCCGGGAGTGGAGGGCATGGAAAAAGGAAGCCTGGAAGCCGCATTCATGAATGCCCTGGATACCCTGAACATTTTCTACAATCTCAACGGCAGCAAGGTGCCCGGAATGTTTATCTCCGGAATTCTGGAGACAGACGGATATTATGAGTTCATGTTCAATTATCTCCATGAGAACCGGCCGGTTGTCTTCAAGGGACTCGACCATGCTGTCCGCATCAAGGCCACGGCGACCCGGACCATCGAGGCCGATGTCATGATGCTGGAGATTTCCGGGTTGGAGGATGTATCCATGGAGTATGATGCGGAATTCTACAGTCTCATCCAGCGAAATGACATCGAGATGCTGGGTTTGGTGTCGGACAACATGTATTTCGGATACGAGATCGAGGAACTCACCGACAGGTTCCTTCAGCCCGTCTGGATCAATGAGAAACACGACGGGGAGAAAACCGCATGGGAAATGGCGAGGTAAAGGGAATGGATACGAGAAGAGCCGTAAAAATCATCATCGCACTGCTGGTCATCATCAATGTCCTGATGGGCTTTTACCTGTTCAACATCACAAGAAGTCCCCGGAGCTTCGACCAGGAAAACGAAAAGACGCTGGAGATCATGGGATATCGGGAAATCACCCTTTCCACCGCCATCCCCGATGATGCCGGGCAGGTCAAGAAGATCCAGTATGCGGATGCCCTCTTCAATGAAGACAGCATTGCGTTCATACAGGATATCCTGGAGGCGGATGTCTTTATCACCCAGAACCATGTCCTTTCCATCTCCACACAGGTAGACATCCCGGGGGGTGTCCTGGACCGTTACGAGGCGGACACGGTCTCCAAAAGGCTCATGGACAGCATCGGCTTTGACCATCGGCCCTATGTACTGGAATCGGTGAGCATGGAAGCTTCCAGTGTGTTTTTCCTCCAGTATGTTTATGAATCCGACGGTCAGTACTTCTACGAGTCATATATTAGAGTACGGGTCAACGAAGGCGGCCAGATCCAGTGTGAAATCCGCCAGATCAATCATACGGATGGAGGAGCGATGCGCGGCTACGAGGTCATTCCTGCCTCCAACATCCTCATGAGCGGCATCCTGCGCACAGACAACCGGAGCATGAACATCATCGGCATCGATTCGGGATACATTTTGGACAACGAAGGGGAGACCCTCCATTGCTGGCGGATCCAGTTCAATGACGGAACGACCAGGCACTTTGACAGCCGTTCCGGAAAAGAAATCATCAAATAATGAAAAGAGTTTCAGATTCCCCGGTTTTTACCCCTTCAAATGGTGTACAATGTATATAGGGCATTTTTCCCCGTGCCTGTATCCCGGGAGGGGAAGAAGGGAGCCGCATCTTGAGTACCAATGAGATCAATACCATCAGAAAGGACCTGGAAGGGAAAATCGGCAGGAAGGTGGACCTGACGGCCTACGGGACCCGAAAAAAGAAAATCCAGAAGAGTGGAACCATTAAGAGCACCTATCCCAGCATATTCGTAATCCGTATAGACAACGAAAGCAAACCCTCCACCAACATGACATTCAGCTACACCGACATCATCACAAAAGCCGTGGACCTGCAGTTCACGGACAACGAAAAGTCCTGAACCCGGACATCGCTCCGGGTTTTCTTTTTTTGCATCCGATAGTATGATATGATGGATTCATTCCAACCTGCGAGGTGATTCCCATGAATGACATGTTCTACGAAGGTCTCCGGGCAAAGCTCGGGACCATGAAAAAAGAAGGTAAATTCAAGACTTACCAGCATCTTCTTGCACCCATGTCCAACCGCACCGACTTGGAAAACCACGGTGAGGTGGTGGTGCTTTGCGCCAACAACTACCTGGGTTTTTCCAACCATCCGGACATCGTGGAGGCGGGGAAAAAGGCCCTGGACAAATATGGGGCGGGTGCCGCCAGCGTGCGGTTCATCTGCGGGACATATGACATCCACAGGACACTGGAGGAAAAAGCCGCTGCCTTTACCGGGCATGAGGCGGCCCTGACCTACACTTCCTGCTGGAATGCCAATACTGCAGTGATTCCGGCCCTTGTCGGGGACGGGGACTGCGTGATCAGCGACGCCTTAAACCACGCCAGCATCATCGACGGGTGCCGGATGGTTGGAAAGGGCGTTCAGAAATTCGTCTACAGGCATTCGGACATGGAGGACCTGGAGAGAATCCTGAAGTCCGCTTCCGCATGCAGCAACAAACTCGTCATCACCGACGGGGTGTTTTCCATGGAAGGTGACATCGCCAGGTTCCCGGAGATCATGGGACTTGCCAAAAAATACGGAGCCGTTGTCCTGGTGGACGATTCCCATGCCACCGGGGTCATTGGGGATACGGGAAGGGGAACCGAGGAGCATTACCACATGGTGGGACAGGCGGATATCCTCACATCCACCTTCGGGAAAGCCCTCGGAGGGGCCGGAGGAGGCTTTGTCGCGGGGAAAAAGGAAGTCATCGACATGTGCATCCAGACATCGAGACCGTCCCTGTTCTCCAACGCGCTGCCTCCTGTCATGACCGCCATGGCCCTGAAGGCCCTGGAACTGCTGGAGGAGAACCCGGGCATCGTCCGTTCCCTGAAGGAAAAAACAGAATACCTGCGCAAAGCATTGCTGGAGGAGGGCCTGGTGCCCCTGGAAGGCCAGAGCGCCATCGTCCCAATCATTGTGGGGGATACGGCACTTGCCATCCGGATGGCGAGGGAGATCCTGGAAAAAGGGGTGTATGTGACAGGTTTTGGTTTTCCCGTGGTGCCGGAAGGGAGCGCAAGGATCAGGCTGCAGGTCTCCGACGCTTTGACCTGCGAGGATCTCGACCATTCCGTGAAAGTCATCAAGGAGGTTTACGACCGCCTGATATGAACATCTTCAACATCATCGGCCCGGTGATGATCGGGCCCTCATCCTCCCATACCGCGGGAGCCGCCCGGATAGGAAAAGTGGCTTCCATCATCCTTGGAGCCCCCGTGAAAAGCGCCAGGGTCTTTTTTTCCGGATCCTTTGCCTCCACATACAAAGGCCACGGTACCGACCGGGCCGTGGCGGGGGGACTGATGGGGTTCATGCCCTACGACCAGCGGATCCGAAACAGCCTGTCCCTGGCCGAAAA
>JAWOHX010000161.1:0-6079 GCA_046484975.1 Clostridia bacterium | reverse complement strand
GGTTCGGTACTGCGATCGGGATCGGGGATGGACACTTCGGCGGCGCAGGCGGCAAGGCCTCAGGAGGCTTGCTGCGGCACGCTCGCGGCGATGTCCCGCGGATCTTGGGTGGTAGGCCGGGCGGCGCACCTGAAAAAGAACGGACTTATACTTGACATAAACCCGGATATCTATACTCGCACCGGGCACTCAAATCTGCAGCATGGAACTGACATTCATGGCCTGATGTTCCCTGACAGGGGGGCGTATGATTATGTCTCTACCGGACGGAGCGGGGGAACGTTCCTTCCGGATCAGATATTCCCGGGACGGTTCCTTTCAGAACGACACCCCGATGCTGGACGACGGGTTTTTTGTGACGGGGATCGAATGCGTGGAACGGGAGGACGCCCTGGTGTTCACCAACGGAAAAGCCGTGCTGGAGGTTGAAAGGTCCCCGCTGGCCATGCGGCTCAAGGACGGGGAGGGCAACACCCTCCTGTACATGCCCGGCATCCAGCTGTGCCATCCCGGCGGCACCGGGGCCGGGGGTTATGCATCCCTCAAGGATTTCTTTCCCTTCGGCATCAGCAACGAGATCTGCACCTTCACCACGGCCCTGGCGCTGAACGAGAAAATCTACGGGCTGGGGGAACGGTTCCCGGGGATGGACAGGCGGGGCCAGTACATTGACTTCTACCATCAGGATGCCGCAGGCAACGAGGGCTCCCTCACTTACAAAAACATCCCTTTCTATATGAGTTCCGCAGGCTACGGGATTTTCGTCAACACCTCCGCACTCATGGATTTCGACATCGGGATGAAAAACCACGATTATGCCAATGTGTTCTCCGAGGACAACGTCATGGACGTCTTTTTCATCGCAGGCCCGGACCTGAGGGATGTCCTGGCGGGGTACTGCCGCATCACAGGCTTTGCCCCGGCACTGCCGCGGTGGAGCTATGGCCTGTGGATGAGCAGGAACAGTTATGAGAACAGGGACATCGCCATGTCGGTGGCCCGGGAGCTCCGTGAGCGGCAGATCCCCTGCGATGTTTTGCACCTGGACACATATTGGTTTGAACGGGACTGGGTCTGCGACATGAAGTTCTCAAAGAAGCGGTTTCCGGATCCCGAGGGAATGGTCCGGGAATTGGAAGGCATGGGCTATCGTCTCTCCCTCTGGCAGATGCCCTTCGTCCATCCGGAAACGGACAACTACAGGACAGGCCGGGAAAAGGGGTATTTCATCAAAAAGGCGGACGGGGACATCTATCCCTTCCATTGGTTCGGGACATATTACGCCATGATCGACTATTCCAACCCGGAGGCGGTGGAATGGATCCTGTCCCAGGTGGAAGAGGTCCTTCGGATGGGCGCCCGGGTCATCAAGACCGACATGCCCGAGAACTGTCCCCCGGACGGGGTATATGCAGGGATGGACGGGAAATACATGCACAACCTGTTCCCCCTCCTCTACAACAAGGCGATCCATGAACGGGTCCGGAAAGTCCACGGGGAAGGCATTGTCTGGGCCCGGTCCACCTATGCCGGGGGCCAGCGGTATCCCCTCCACTGGAGCGGGGATGCGAAATCCACCTATGAGAACATGGCGGGGGCGCTGCGTTCGGGGCTTTCCCTCGGCTTGTCAGGCCATCCTTTCTGGAGCCATGACATCGGGGGTTTCATCGGGATCCCGACGCCTAAGCTCTATGTCCGGTGGGCACAGCTGGGGCTGTTCTCCAGTCATGCCCGGTGCCACGGGGGAGGCAACAACAATCCCCGGGAACCCTGGGCCTTCGGGGAACAGGCATGCGGAATCTTCAGGAAATATGCAATGCTGCGCTACCGTCTTTTGCCATATATCTTCAGTACGGAGGCTGAATGCTGCCGGACGGGCCTGCCCTTCATTAGGCACATGATCCTCTGCCACCAGGATGACCGGAATACCCATGGCATTGAGGACCAGTACTATTTCGGAAAGTACATGCTGGTCTGCCCCATGCTGACGGAATCCGACCACCGGCAGGTCTATCTGCCCGAAGGCCTCTGGTACGACATGGAGACCGACGAGGCATTTGCCGGGGGAAGATGGATGAATGTCCACGCGCCCATTGATAAAATCCCTGTCTTTGTGCCTGCGGGTGCCGTCATCGTCCAGGGACCCCCGGTGCAGCATGTGGATGAAACGGAGGTGGATGAACTGGAAATCCACCTCTACAGGGGCGCAGACGGTGAATTCCGGTATGTGAACGGAACGTCGGACGTGGTGTTTCGCAACGAATGGGAAAACGGGAAACCCTTCTTCGATGACGGGGGATATCAAGGAAAGGTGCGGGTGGTCCCTCATGGTTGATTTGCATGTGCATTCCACTGCCTCCGACGGGACCAAATCCCCTGCGGAGCTGGTGCAGATGGCATGTGCACTGGGACTTTGCGCCCTGGCCATCACCGACCACGACACCGTGGACGGGATCGGGGAGGGGGAGGAAGAAGCCCGGCGGCTGGGGCTGGACTTTTTATGCGGGGTGGAACTCAGCGTGGAATACGAGAGGGATGCCGTGACCCATATCCTCGGGTATTTCGCCGGCCGGCACGTCCTGCAGATCACTTCCTGGCTTGAATGGATCCTGGAAAAAAGAGATGAGCGGAACAGGAACCTCCTCCTCAATCTCCGAGGGGCGGGATATCTGGTCTCGGAGGAGGAACTGGCGGACAAGGCGGGGGATGGAACCCCCGGCAGGCCCCATGTTGCCGCATTGCTCATGGAAAAGGGATATGCAGACAGTCAGGAGGATGCCTTCAACCGAATCCTGAACCGCAGGGACATCCATGTGAAACGGGAGAAGACAACACCAGAGACCGCCATCCGGGCCATACTGGAGTGGGGAGGGGTCCCCGTGCTCGCCCATCCCGTCTACCTGGAAAAGGACAACCTCCTCCCAAAAGCATTGGACGCATTCACTTCCCTCGGGCTCAAGGGGCTGGAAGCCTACCACAGCGACCATACGAAGGCGGATACCCGAAGGTACCTCGGACTGGCCAAGAGGCACGGCCTGCTGGTGACCGGGGGAAGCGATTATCACGGGGACATCAAGTCCGGGATACACCTGGGCGGGCAATCCGTCCCGGACGCCTGTTACCATGCCGTCCGTGCCTGCCTGGAACCCTGAAAAAATATTAAAATAGAACTTGTGGAAACCTGCCTTTTATACTATTATATTATACACGGGCGTTTAACTCAGCTGGTAGAGTGTCATCTTGACGTGGTGAAAGTCACAGGTTCGAGTCCTGTAACGCCCACCAGGTTCCCCGCTTCCGGAAGCGGGGAACCTTTTATATGCAAAGGGAGGGCGGAGGTTTTCCTCCCGGCGGGAAAACCCACGGGATATTCGGTATTTATTGAGCATTGATGTTGAATATGGAAATGTAAAGTGGTACAATTCTTTTAAACTTAGAGGACAGGCGGCAGTTCATGACAAGCATATGGACCCGGAACCAGATACACAAAATCAAAGAAGCGGGAAAAATCGTCGGTGCCTGTCATACGGAATTGAAGTCCATGATCAGGGAAGGCCTGACCACCCTGGAAATCGACGGCTTCGTGCACCGGTACATCCTGAGGCACAAGGCCCGCCCGGCGCAGATCGGCTACATGGGATATCCCTATGCCACCTGCACCTCCGTCAATGATGTGATCTGCCACGGGTTCCCCTCGGGATACGTGCTGAAGGACGGGGACATCGTGAAAGTGGATTTCGTGGTGGAACTGGACGGCTGGCTGGCGGATTCCGCCTGGTGCTATGCCGTGGGAAACATCCCCCCCCGGGCGGAAAAACTGATGCGGGTCACAAAGGAATGCCTGCATCTGGGCATTGGCATGGCCCTGGACGGCAACCGGATCGGGGACATCAGCCAGGCGGTGCAGCGGCATGCGGAGAAAAACGGCATGTCGGTGGTGGAGGAGTTCACGGGCCATGGCATCGGGAGGCTGATGCACGACGGGCTGGTGGTCCCCCATTACGGGAAAGCGGGAAAAGGCCCCAGGATAAGCGATGGAATGGTGTTTACCGTGGAACCCATGATCAACCTTGGGAAAAAAGAGTGCTATGTGGATGAAACCGACGGATGGAGCGCAAGGACCCTGGACAAAAGCCTGTCCGCCCAGTATGAGCACACACTGGCCGTGACCCCTGACGGGCCGGAAATACTGACCATGCAGGATGGCATGTGAGAAAGAGTGGAACCATGTTTGAGATTACATACAAGAGGAAGCTGAACGGGGAAGTGACAATGATACGGGTCCATGCCCCGTTGATTGCAAGGAAAGCAAGGCCCGGGCAGTTCGTCATGGTCCGTGTGGACGAGACCGGGGAAAGGATCCCCCTCACCATTGCGGACAAGGATCCCGGGTCCGGCGAAGTCACCGTGATTTTCCAGGAGGTGGGCAACACCACCATCAAACTGGGGAAGCTGGAGGCCGGGGAGCATGTGCTGGATTTCACGGGCCCCCTGGGCACGCCAACGGAAACAGAGGGATACCGGGACGCCTGCGTCATCGGAGGAGGCCTTGGAACCGCCATCGCCTATCCCCAGGCCAGGGGGCTCAAGGAGGCCGGGGCCCGGGTGGATGTGATCACCGGCTTTCGGAACAAGGACCTGGTCTTTTTGGAAAAAGAGATGGAAGCGGTGAGCGACCGGCTGATTGTCACCACGGATGACGGGTCCAACGGACGCAAGGGTTTCGTCACCGACGTCCTGAAGGAGTTGCTGAAAGAGAAAACCTACGACCTGGTGGTGGCCATCGGGCCCCTGCCCATGATGAAGGCCGTGGCCGAACTGACCAGGGGACTTGGCATCAAGACCATCGTCAGCATGAATCCGGTGATGGTGGACGGGACGGGCATGTGCGGAGGCTGCCGGGTAACAGTGGGGGGAAAAGTGAAATTCGCCTGCGTGGATGGCCCGGATTTCGATGGTCACCTGGTTGATTTTGACGAAGCCATGAGAAGACAGAAAATGTACGTGAAACAGGAGCATCGCTGCAGACTGGATGATAAATGAAGGCGGACATGAGCCCGAAAAAAACTCCCATGCCGGAACAGGATCCCAAGGAAAGGACTGGCAATTTCCAGGAGGTGGCACTGGGTTACACCCCGGAGATGGCTGTCCGGGAAGCAAACAGGTGCCTGGAATGCAAGCACAGGCCCTGCATGAAGGGATGTCCCGTCAACGTGGACATCCCGGGATTCATCCACCACATCAAGGCGGGGGATTTTGAAAAGGCCTTTTCGACCCTGTCGTCCACCAACAGCCTTCCCGCCGTCTGCGGAAGGGTGTGCCCACAGGAAAGCCAGTGCGAACAATTCTGCGTGCGGGCGGTCAAGGGGGAGTCGGTGGCCATCGGCCGCCTGGAGCGGTTTGCCGCGGACTACATGATCGACAGCCTCACGGATATCAAGCCGGAGAAAATGAAAAAGGAAAAGGTGGCGGTGGTGGGAGCGGGCCCCGCGGGGCTCACCTGCGCCGGGGACCTGGCGAAAATGGGTTACCAGGTCACGGTGTACGAGGCCTTCCATGAGCCCGGAGGAGTTTTGGTCTATGGGATTCCGGAGTTCAGGCTGCCCAAGGAACTGGTGAAAAAGGAAATCAAGAAGCTGCAGGATGCGGGGGTTGCGATTCTGACCAACATGGTCATCGGAAAGATTCTCACCATCGAGGAGCTGCTGCAGGAATATGACGCGGTCTTCATCGGCACCGGGGCGGGGTTGCCCAAGTTCATGGACATTCCCGGGGAGAACCTCAACGGGGTCTACTCCGCCAATGAATTCCTCACCCGGATCAATCTCATGAAGGCCTACAGGTTCCCGGAGTACGACACCCCGGTGAAGGTGGGGGAGAACGTGGCCGTGGTGGGAGGCGGCAATGTGGCCATGGACGCCGCCAGGAGCGCCAAGAGGCTGGGAGCCAGAAATGTATATATCATTTACCGCAGGGGCGAGGAGGAGCTTCCCGCCAGGCTGGAGGAGATCCATCATGCCCGGGAGGAAGGCATCGTCTTCCATCTCCTGGAGAATCCGGTGAGGATACTGGGGGATGA
>JAWOHX010000121.1:0-10877 GCA_046484975.1 Clostridia bacterium | reverse complement strand
TTGCCGACAATCTCTCGGAGAAGACGAGGCAGCTGCAGGGCCCGTTGACGCTCGGTCAATTCCAGCATCTGGCGGGAAAGTTCGAGGTTGACGTTGACCAGGGGCGCACCGGTGCGATCCCGCACATTGTGAAGCGCATTGATCTTGCCTACGATGGTACATTTATGGTATCAGACGGATGGTGTTTACATCTCATAATGTGCTTACAACAAAAATGAATACATGCTAAACGGTCATTGAATTCATGATGAATGCCTGGTTATTCTTTTCCAATATATGGAAAAGGTGATAGACAAATAAATCTGAAAGATAAGGAGTCGTTTGCATGAAAAGAAATCTTCTGAAATTACTCGGTGTGGTGATGGCGGTCGTTTTCCTTGTCCCTTTATTCCTGACAGGCTGCAGGACTGCGGAACAGGGCCAAAACCCGGCAGGCCAGGAACAGGTGGATGAGCATCCCGACGGGGAAGACCCGGCGGTCCATTCGGAAGGGGGCGTTGTGCCGGGGAAGGGTTGGATCGGTCCACTGGTTTACAATGTCAGCGGCATGACGACCCTGGGTCCGTTGTCCGTGGAGCAGGACAATCTGCACCGGTATGACAAGGGAAAATTCAATGGTCCCACCGTGATTGAAGTGTGGGGAGTAGCCCACAACAATGCCCATGAACTGATAAACAGCGCAGAGTATTCATACGGAAAAATGGGGTTTTATGTCCTGGTCAGATATGAGGACGAGAAGGGAACCTTCCAAATAGCCGCTGACTCAAGGGAAATGACGGACTCCGGAAACAAGATCATGGCCAGTTATGGGCCGGGTACGCATGAATACCATGTGATTGCGGTGATTCCCGCCAATGTCAGGCAGGTGAAAGGAAGGAGTACCATCGTCATTGAGATCTATAACATGCCAGCCTGGAGTTCCGGAGGAAACAATGTAGCAATCAATCTGCAATATGAGTGATGTGCCTGCCTGCGTATGAGGCACCTTCACATGCATTTTTATTGTAACAGAAGGAGGGGAACGGATTCGGAACCATCATTCGATTCCATGTTCTGCTCCTTTTATTGTGGCTGCGGGGAATGAATGGTAAAATAATGGAGGAAGACAATAGGCGTTCCGTGTATTGGAAAAGAATATGATTTGGGAGGCTGTCTGATGCAGGATTACGAGAAACTCGGTGTATTTTACCTTGGCAAGGCTTATGACCTGGAAAAAGGAAAACTCCTCGACGATATGGTCCTGTACAAATCAAAGGACCTGACCACCCATGCCGCCATCATCGGCATGACCGGAAGCGGGAAGACTGGCCTGGGCATCGGTCTTCTGGAGGAAGCGGCCATCGACCATATCCCCGTGATTGCCATTGACCCGAAGGGGGATTTGGGCAACATGGCTCTGACATTCCCGGATTTTCGCATGGAGGATTTCCGTCCCTGGATCAATACCCATGAAGCGGCGAACAAAGGAATGAGCGTGGATGATTATGCCGCAGCCCAGGCGGCATTATGGAAAAAAGGATTGGCGGACTGGGGACAGGACGGGGATAGAATTCGTAAATTCCGGGATGCAGTGGATGTCTGTGTCTATACGCCGGGGAGTTCAGCCGGACCGGGGGTATCGGTGCTACGTTCTTTCAATGCACCCCCGCAACAGGTGAGGGATGACCGGGATGCATTCCACGACCGTGTCCAAGCCACGTCCGTCAGCCTTCTGGCCTTGGTGGGGCTGGACCCCGACCCGCTGACCAGCAGGGAACACATCCTGCTCTCAGGCATATTGGAAAATGCATGGCAGGCTGGAAAGGACCTGGGCCTGCCGGAACTGATCATGGCGATACAGACGCCACCCATGGATAAGGTGGGCGTCATGGACCTGGAAAGCTTCTATCCCGCCAAAGAGCGGTTCGCTTTGGCCATGCGGCTGAATGGCCTGCTGGCTTCCCCGGGCTTCAAGACGTGGCTGGAAGGGGAACCGATGAATGTCAACCGCTTCCTGTACTCCGAATCCGGGAAGCCACGGGTATCCATCTTCTCCATCGCCCACCTGTCCGACAGCGAGCGGATGTTTTTTGTGGCCATGCTGTTGAATGAGATACTCACCTGGGTCCGTAGCCAGCCCGGCACAGGAAGCCTCCGGGCCATTCTCTATATGGACGAGCTTTTCGGGTACCTGCCTCCCACCGCCAACCCGCCGTCTAAAAAACCCCTGATGACACTGCTCAAACAAGCCAGGGCATACGGGCTGGGACTGGTGCTGGCAACCCAGAATCCCGTCGACCTTGATTACAAAGCCCTGTCCAACACAGGCACCTGGTTCATCGGACGCCTGCAGACGGAACGCGACAAAGCACGGGTGCTGGCCGGACTGGAAGGAGTGGCAGCCGGTGGAGGTTTCGACCGGCGACGCACCGAACAGATCCTTGCGGGACTTGGGCAGCGCCTGTTCTATCTCCACAGCGTGCATGAGGACGAGCCGGTCATCTTCCAGACAAGATGGGTGCTTTCTTATCTGGCAGGGCCTTTGACAAGGGACCAGATCGGGGCTTTGCCTTCATCCACAAAACTTCCTGGCCTGCCGCCACCTGTTGCAGAGGACCTGCAGATACAACAATCCACCCCCACCAGACAGGACACGACGACACCTGTGCTGCCGCCTCAGATCAGGCAGGTGTTCCTGCCTGCGACACGACGCCTGGATGGCGAGCTGATCTATGTGCCCGGCGTGATTGGCATGGCCGATGTCCAGTATACCAATGCCAGGTACAGTGTGGCCGTCTCAAGACGGCATGTATTCCATACGCCTCTTCGTGAGGGATTGGTGTCATTGGACTGGAAGGAATCTAAGCCTTTGGACCTGGATGTCAGCGATCTTGCGGAGACCCCTTTGAAAGGAGCCGTTTTCGCCGGATATCCCCGGGAAGCCGCCGATGCCCAAAGTTATGAGAGATGGAGAAGGCAGTTCAGCCAGTTTCTAAATGCGGAAGCACCGTTGACCTTGCTGTACAGCCAGACATTGAAAGTGATATCCGAGGCTAAGGAAGAGGAACGGGATTTCCGAATAAGGCTTCAGCATCTGAGCCATGAGAAGCGTGACCAGGCCATAGAGGATCTTCGAAAGAAATATGCTTCGAAGGTGCGGGTCCTGGAAGACCGCCAGCGCCGGGCGAGGCAAGCGCTGGAAAGACAGGGGGCTGCCTCGCGCCAGAAGAAACTGGATGCCGCCATTTCCGGTGGTACGGCAATCCTGGGTGCCCTGCTCGGGAGCAAAAAAATCAGTGCAACCACCATTTCCAAGGTGGGGACAGCTGTCCGGAGCACCAACAGGGCCCGTCAGAGCGGGGACAGCATCGCCCAGTCCCAGGAGACCCTTGAAGCGGTGGAAGCCCAACTGCTGGATCTTGAGAAGGAACTGGAACGGGAAGTGGAAAGGGTGTCAGGTACGTACAACCTGATGAACGAGAACCTTCAGAAAGTCATCATCCGGCCCATCCCCGCCAACATCACGGTCCACCTGGTCGGCCTTGCCTGGGCACCGTATGTGCAAGGGGACCACGGTCAGATGATGCCGACATAAATTTATATTTAGATTGCCCCGGTCGTATGACAGGCCATGGTGCGGCAGGCGCATCAGGAAAGATGAAACAGCATGGAAACAGAACTGCAATATTATGATGTGTTTCCCCGCGTCGTCAGGGAAAACCGAAAAACCAGGATCACCATCCGTCCCCGGGGACTGCACGCTGCGTTTACCGAAGCGGAATATGTCGTGATGCCCATACCGATGGACCGGCAGGTGGACAGGCCGGGGGATGGCCCGCATCGCATCGAAAAGCTGGATGTCCCCCTGATTCCCGTGAGGCCGGTGGACGGTGCATTGTCCTTTGAGCATGTTTTCGAGGGGGAGCAGATGTACAGTCTGGCTGTTCGTCCGGGCTCCATGGAAATGCAACCGGTCGTCGAATGTTCCGTCTACTGTCTGAAAGATGACTGGTGCGGATTGCTTCCATATAAAATGGAAACCCATTGCCATACCGACCGTTCCGACGGGCTGGAAAGTCCTTCATTCGTACCGCCGTATTACCGTGAGCTGGGGTATGAAGCATTGTCCATCACGGACCATCACAAGTATGAACCTTCCCTTGAAGCCATTCAGGCATTCAAGGGCTTGGATACGCATTTCAAGCTGTATCCCGGGGAAGAAGTTCATGCGCCGGGAAACCTGGTGCATATCGTGAATTTCGCCGGTTCCTGCAGCGTCAACACCTGGATAAGGGGGAACCCAGAAACCTATCAGGCCCAGGTGCAGGAGATTATGGCTGGTGAAAAAATCCCTGCATCCATTGGGATCAGACAGATTGCCTCCTGCATCTGGGTCAGCAGAAAGATTCGGGAGACCGGTGGACTCAGCGTGATGGCACATCCCCACTGGAGACCTCTCCAAAATGGCGCCAAAATCAATTACAGCATCTCAACCGAGGCCTTCCTGTTTCTTTTGGAAAACCATGTATTTGACGCCTGGGAAATATTCGGGTTTTCTCCTGAGAGGAACAATACCCATATGGCCTTGTACCTGGAAGCCATGCAAAAGGGCATCGGTATTCCGGTGCTGGGGGCGAATGACAGTCACGGGGTTGCTGGAAACCTGCAGTGGTTTGACAAGGCGTATACGGTGGTCCTGGCAGAAGAGAATACAAAAGAGGCATTGATCAGCGGGATCAAAAAAGGGCTCTGCGCCGCTGTTGAACAGCAGGACGGGACACCTGGCCGAGTGATCGGAAATCCCCGGATGATGCGTTTCACCAGGTTCCTGCTGGATTCCTTTTATCCTTTGTATCAGCTCCACTGCAGAAACGAGGGCATGCTGATGAAACAGTATGTGGCTGGGGTGCCCGGAGCCGGGGAGGCATATAAAGTCATGGCGGGACATGCGGAAATGTTCAAACGCCAATTTTTCCATGGCACCGGCTTCCACTATTGACGGACCGCAACCAGGAAAGAGGAAAGGATGGGCAAAAAGGATGGAGAATGGGAAATACCACGTCAGACAGCCTCTTTTGGCATTGTTTTCTGAAAAGGAACTGGAGGGGCTTCATTATGCCGGCCTGGAAATCCTGGAGGATTCCGGGGTGGATGTCCATCATGACCAGGCGAGAAAACTGCTGCATGAAGCAGGGGCTCATGTCAATGGCATCAATGTGAAAATCCCTGCCGGGCTGGTGAAGCAGGCACTGGACAGCGTGCCGGAACGGATCATGCTTGCGGACCGGAACAGGAACAGGGTGATGCCCCTGGAAGGCTGCAAGGTGTATTTCGGCACCGGATCCGACCTGATCAACACCATCGACCTGGAAACAGGGGAGCGCAGGCTTTCAAAACTGAATGATGTGGCCATGTCTGCAACCTTGTGCGATGCCCTGCCCAACATCGATTTTTTAATGTCGTATGCCCTGCCCCACGATGTCCCGGAGGATAAGGTGGAGGTATACCAGACAGCAGAGATGCTCAAGCATTCCAGCAAGCCGATCATCATGACCGTCTGCAACGACAAGCAGTCTTTGAAAGACATCATCGATCTTTGCGCCATGGTGGCAGGCGGGATGGATGAACTGCAGAAAAACCCGTTCCTGTGCATTTATGGCCAGTTTGTCTCTCCTCTTGTGCATACGGTGGAAGCCGTTGACAGGCTGATGACCTGTGCGGATTACAGGATTCCCATCATCTATGTGCCAACCATCATGGCCGGCATGTCAGGTCCTGCCACCATGGCGGGAGCGTTGGCCGTGGGCAACGCCGAGGTCCTTGCAGGCATCGTCATGAGCCAGCTGAAGAGAAAGGGAGCCCCCTTTGTTTACGGAGGATGCATCAGTTCCTTTGACATGTCGAAAATGATCCTGCCGTACGGCGCTCCGGAATGGCACATGGCCAGCGCAATCCTGGCCCAGATGGCGCAGAAATACCGGTTGCCGGTCTTCTCAACCGCCGGGTGCAGTGACTCCAAAATTCCGGATGAGCAGGCGGTGGCGGAAGCCTCCATGTCCCTGCTCCTGGCCGGTCTGAGCGGAGCCAACCTGATCCACGATGTGGGATACCTGGAATCGGGGATGACAGGCTCCCTGCACTACCTGGCCATGTGCGACGAACTGATTGGCTATGTGAGAAGGGTGTTGCGTAATTTTGATGTGAATGAAACCTCGCTGGCCCTCGATGTGATGTCCAGGGTGGGGCCGGGAGGATCTTTTATCGGAGAGCAGCACACCTTCGACCACTATAAATCCGAGACATGGTATCCCGGTTTATGGAACAGGGACATCCATGATACATGGCAGAAGCAGGGGCAGGAGGGATTTTCCCGGAAGGCGAGGCAGAAAGCCATACATATCCTGCGGAACCACCAACCGGAACCGCTGGATAAAAAAATCCGTCAGGAGATGGATGATTTCATCAGGAATCTTTAAGTCGGCAGAACAGAACGGTATGAATGCCCCGGGATAGCCGGGAGGAGGAATCATCATGGGCAAAAGACCAAACATCCTTTTCATGCTTTCGGACCAGCACAGCCCGCATGTCCTTGGCTGCGGGGGAAATGGAACCGTCAACACACCATCCCTGGACAGGCTGGCGAAGGAAGGCGTGTATTTCGAACAGGCCTACTGCCAGAATCCCCTTTGCGTGCCAAGCAGGGCTTCCCTGCTGACAGGGCGGTATTCCCGCTCGCTGGGCATCTATGACAACATGCATGTGATGCAGGCCAACAGCACCACCATGCCCCGGACACTGGCTGAGGCCGGGTATCGTACATGCCTGATCGGAAAATCCCATTTCAACGGGGAACAGTTCCATGGATACCAGCAGAGACCCTACGGGGACCTCTACGGGCAGGGACATCAGCCCGACCCGGCCCGTTTGCCTGAGTTCGGGATCAATGGACTGGGGGATGTCTTGGAGAATTCCGGCGTCTCTGAGATCCCCGTCGCGCTCACCCAGACGGAGATCTGTGTCGCGGAAGCCTCCAAATGGATGCAGGCCCATATCGGGGTCAGCCCGGAGCAGCCATTCCTGTTGAGCGTCCATTTTGACAAGCCCCATTTCCCCATCAAGGCACCCCGGCAGTATTGTGAAAAATACAAGGGGAAGGTGGATCTTCAGGAGGTTCCGGATGAGTACCTGGACAATGCCGTTCCTTTCATTCGGGAAGCCATCGCACACAATGAGACGGGGCACCATTACGGAAGGGATCATGAGATGCAGCGCAATGCCCTGGAGGCATATTATGGATGCGTCGAGTGGGTGGACAACGCCGTGGGACGGCTCATTGACGTGCTGGATTATCTTGGCCTTTCGGAAGACACCATCGTGGTCTATGCATCGGACCATGGGGAGATGGGTGGAGAACACGGCACCTGGCAAAAGACCCTGTTTTTCGACGCGTCCTCCAGGATTCCCCTGATCATCCGTGGACCCGGGCGTTTTTTGACCGGCCTGAGATCCGGTGAGATCGTGGGGCTCGTTGATTTGTTTCCCACCTTGTGCGAAGCCGCCGGCATCAAAACACCCGGGACCTGCGAAGGAGTGAGCCTGATGCCTGTACTGGAATCAGGCGGGAAGATCATGCGAAGCGGGATTTTCTGCGAAAGTGCAGTCCTGAGGGCGACGGAGCATGCAGGATGCATGTACCGCACGGGGGAATGGAAATATTGCCGTTACCTTGACGGACACGAGGAACTCTACAATATGAAAGAGGATCCCGATGAATGGGACAACGTGGTGAAAAAACATGAAGGGACGGATTTCCTGGCGGATCTGCGCGTCAAGACCGATGCCTTCTGGAAGCCGGAGGAATATCAAGACCGCCTGGGGAAAACGCCGATCATGTCCAAGGAGAAACACTTTTACCCATATTCCAACCAGTTCATCCTCGGCAACGGCCTGGTGGTCGATGCCAGGCCATGAATGTCCCTGTCGCCGGAAGAAACAAAACGACGCAGGACCCCGGTCTGGTATGATACCTGCCATGGGGTTTCCATGGCAGGGATGTTTTTGATATACTGCCCGTATGGACCCATAGTTGCGAGGGGTTGATGAGAGGTGTGCAAATGCAATATGATGTCATCGTGGTTGGTGCAGGGATTTCCGGATTGACGGCCGCCGCCTTATTGTCCAAAAGAGGGCTGAGGGTGGTTGTCATTGACAAAGCCTACAATCCCGGGGGATCTTGCGGGACATTCAAGCGGAACGGCCAGATTTTCGACCAGGGATCCGCAATGCTGTACGGCTTCGGTGAAACAGGCTTCAATCCCCACAGGTTCGTGTTCAACCTTCTGGAAGAACCCATCGACATGATCAAGCATGACCTTCTCTATTGTGTGAACTACATGGGACGGCGCATCATGTTCTGGCCCGACACGGAGAAGTTCGCTCAGGAACTGGGGGAGGTCTTCCCCTCTGAAAAAGAAAACATCATCAGGTTCTACAAGGACCTTCTGAGAATGTACAACCATGTCATGGTGGAAAACCCCGCTTTTTCCACCCCGGACGAGATCGATGGCAGAAACTCATTGAAGGGCTTACTTAGGCATCCCGCCTCCTATGCCAGGTTCCTGGGCTATTTGAACAAGAGCACGGAATGGCTGCTTGGGAAATATTTCAAGGATCCGGAAATCTTCAGGTTCTTCAACAAACTGACATCAACCTATTGTTACACCACAGTCAGGGAAACCCCTGCCATCCTTTCCGCCATCATGTTTGTGGACAACCATGTGGGGGGAAGCTTCTATCCCGCCGGGTCCACCGTTTTTCTTCCGGGAAAGCTGGAAAAGGTCATCGAGGAAAACGGCGGTGACATGCTCATGGAACAGGAGGTTGTGAAGATTCTCTTCAGATTGGGAAAACCTGCCGGCGTGGCACTGCAAGGCGGCAGGGAGCTTTTCGCGAAGGACATCATTTACTCCGGTACTGTCTGGAACATTTACGGGAAGCTGCTGAAAGAACCGGATGTCTCCAAAGCCCGCATCCGATGGAATCAGGAAATGGTACCCACATATCCCAGCGTCATGCTGTATGCCCAGGTGGACAGCAAGGCCATTCCCGGGGACACCCTGCCCATCGAAATGCTTGTGGGAAACCCGGACATCATCGATGAAAACGAAGTGACGGTGTATATCCCCAGCATCGACGACAGGACGCTCTGCGATGAGGACAGCCATGTGATGATGGTCATCGGCCCGACGGTTGAGAAATGGGACCGGGGGAACAAGCATGCATATGAACAGTGCAAGGAAAAGGAAATGGCCCGGCTCATGAGTGTGCTGGGGAAAAGGTTCCCCGGGATAAATGATGCCGTGAGACATGCCGAACTCTCGACACCCTGCACCATTGAGAAATATACGATGAAGAACGGAGGCTCGGTGGCTGGCCCGAAGCAGATGCTGGGACAGCACATGCTTAAGAGGCTCCGCACCAGGAGCGAGTGGGATTCCCTGTATTTCTGCGGGGAGTCCACGGTCATGGGTACCGGAACACCCGCAGTGACGGTGTCCGGGCTCTCAGCTGCCAATGCGGTGCTGAAGAAAAACGGGCTGGAGGCATATGTCTGTCGGAAAAACATGAAGAACCATGTCCGGACGGTAGGGATACCCTTCCGGAAGGAAGCCATGTATCCGGATTATCCAGAGGAAACCCGCAGGGTCATGCACATGGCTGCCAAATGCCAGTACTGCGAAAACCAGTCATGCATGGACCAGGGCACCCTGGATGTCCGGGGCATCATGAGGAGAGTGACTGTGGGCAATTTCGCCGGGGCACGAAAGCTTGCGGAAAAAGCGGTTTTCCAGGGAGACTGGAGCGAGGTGCTGTGGAATGCCCAGAACTGCTGTGTTCAGAAGGAGAAAGCGGGAGAACCCGTGGAAATCAGGAAAGTGCTGGAATTCCTGTGGGGGCAGGGAGGTTCATGACAGTCCGGAGTGTCCTGCGCCGGGAGCAGGGCATATGTTTATCGATGGATGGTGGTGTGGGAATACAAACGCAAGATGAAAGGACAATTTCATGACAGAAAGACATCAACGCCTTCCGATCCTCGCAGGCATCCTTGTGGCCCTGATTTTCGGTTTCTCCTTTACCCTGACGAAAAGCGCGCTGGAGCTTCTTGGCCCCTTTCACCTGCTGGGGCTTCGTTTCCTGTTCGCAGGTTCCCTGCTCACTGTCCTGCGGATGTTCCGGGTGATCCGCATCAGGTATGCCGGCCGTCGGATGACGCTTTTGTTTTTTCTGGCCCTGTTCCAGCCTGTCCTGTATTTCCTCTGCGAGACCGTGGGGATCCAGATGACCAGCGCGTCGGAAAGCGGGATGATGATATCCCTGATCCCGGTGGTCGTCGCGGTCCTGGGGGTCGTGTTCCTCAAGGAAATGCCCGGGTTGGCGCAGTGGGTTTTCATTCTCCTGTCCGTGGCTGGTGTTATATTCATCACCATCATGCGGGAAGGGCAGGCGGAGGGAAATTTCGTCGGGATATTGATATTGATGGGGGCGGTTTTGTCCGCAGGGGCTTTCAACATTTTTTCCAGGAAATCCTCCCTGCGTTTCAAGGCCATTGAGATCACATATTTCATGATGATGACGGGCCTTGTGGTCTTCAACGGCATCGCCCTTGTGCAACATGCCCTGCGAGGGGAGCTGGCCTTGTATTTTGAACCGTTGAAAATCCCTGCAGTCCTTTTTCCCATCCTATACCTGGGAATATTGTCTTCGGTGGTGGCCTTCTTCCTGCTGAATTTCATGCTGTCGAAGCTGGAAGCATCGAAATCAGCGGTGTTTGGGAACCTGGTCACGGTGGTTTCCATCGCCGCTGGGATTCTCATCCTGGGGGAAGCTTTCCACTGGTA
>JAWOHX010000074.1:0-9928 GCA_046484975.1 Clostridia bacterium | reverse complement strand
CCATCGAAGGCAACAAGATCTATGCAAACTTCCTGCCTCCCACAGCTGCAGGCGGCAACCCTGTCGGATATCCCTCACCCGGCATCATCGGCGGACTGCCCATGTATGAGCTGGACAGGGTTTACGAGTATGTCTACTATTCAGACAACGCTGTATGGAATGAAGAGTCCACCGCAAGGAGGCTCATGCAGCAGAACGACCTGAATGACATCTTCGACAAGTACAGCGCACGCCTGTGGGCCGTCACCGAATCCCTGAAGGAGCCCGCCTGTGACCTGTGGCTCAACCAGGGTGTCAGGGGAGACCAGAGCGCAGCGGCAAACGAAGCCCTTTCTACGGCCATCGCCGGTGATGTGACCATCACCGAAGCCATTGCCAAGTACAGAGGCATTGCCAAGGCCCTCAACATGCAGAAGGTTCTGGACGACGCCAACGAAGCCCTCGGAAAAACCTCGTCACAGACCTACTAATCGACAGACCCATAAAAAAGGACCGGCAACGGTCCTTTTTTTTTGGAAAAACCATAACTGGGAAATCCATGAATCAAGAGTGCCTAAAAACCAGGATTTGAGATATAATGGAAGTCCAATGGTTGTCGGACAATGAAAGAACACAGGAGAATGATCACATGAGAAAAGACATGGACTTGTTGATGGACCGGGTGGACACCTTCACCCGTTCCGATGCAGGAGCGCTGATTCAAGTCAAGGGCATCCGGGAGATCACCGGAAAGGCCCTTCCGCTGAACAGCTTCGGCCTTCCGGAAAACATGAGGGGATACCTGGACTATACCATCGGACGTTTCCTGGAATACTGGGAAAAAAGGAAGGATCTTAAAGACGACCTGTTCCCCGCCATGTCACCCTGGTACGGGATTGCGGAGCATACCGCCTTTGTCGGCGGGGAGGTGGACATATCGGAGAATACCAGCTGGCACCATCCCGTGGTCAAGTCCTGGTCAGACATGGACAAGTTGTCCCTCTCGGAGAGCAACCCCTGGTTCCGGCTGGTCATCGACGGAATGTCATATCTCAGGGAAAAAGCCAAAGGCAGGTTCCTGGTGAAGCTGAGAGGCGGGGAAAGCCCCATGGACATCGCCAATGTGCTTCGGGGCAACGATATGTTCTATGATTTTTTCGAATATCCAGATGAGATCCGGGCGTTGTTCGGCTTCACGGCAAAAGCCGCATTGTTCATGCTGAACAGGCAATCGGAGATTGCCGACCGGGTGGGGGGGGGTGTCATCACCGGATTTGATGTCTGGCTTCCCGGAAAGGGGACAGGCCACCTGTCCGAGGATGCTTCCGTCATGATATCAAATGACCATTTCCGGGAATTCGGCGTGCCTTTCACCGAGAAGGTGACGGGAGAGTTCGACCATGTATTCATGCATACCCATTCCGTGGGCGTCCACAACATCCCGCTGATCGCCAGGATGAAAAACATTGATTACATCGAGATCAGCAACGACCCCAACGCCCAAAGGGCCATTGAGGTCTACAGGCAGCTGGAAGATGATCTGGCGGGCAAAACCGTGGTTGTAATGGCAACAATGGATGAAATCCGGGAAAACATGGATTTCCTCAGGGGAAAGAAAACCATCCTATGGTACGAGGCCGGGACGTTGGAAGAAGCGGAACAGGCCGTCCGTCTGGTCCGGCAGATATGAGGACAGGCGGATGGACCAAAAGGCAAAGGAAAACGGGATGAAAAGAATTTTTGGCATCAACTGGAGCAATTTGAAAATAAGGTTCATGATGATCATCATCATCATCATCATCCTGATGCTCTCCGTGCTGACGATTGTATATTTCTATTCCAGCCAGGTCATCACCAACCGTATTGAAGAGCATTTTAAAAACTCCGCCACCATCGCGTCCAATTATGTGGCCTACCGGCTGGATAAAAGCAAGGGCATCGCCAGAGTCATCGCAAACAACGCCAACCTGGACAAAATCAGAAGGCTGGCCATCCTGGACGCCCGTCCTGCGCAGGAATACAGTGACGCCCTCACGGGATTCTCCAGGGACATCATGTACCATACGGAAGTGAACATGGAAATCCACAGCATTTTCGTATACTTTGAGGAAGAGGAGCTCTTTTTCGATGCCAACCGAAACATTTTCTCCAATGACAGGATCTCGGACATCATCTGGCTGAACACTGCAAGATACACCGGTGCGGTGACATGGATGGAACTCAATGATGAAGTGCTCACCAACACAAAACTCATCTCCATGGTGTACAGGGCGGACAGGCTGAGCATCCGTATCCAGAGCCCCGTCTATGTGTTCATCAATTTTGAAGTGGAAGAATTCCACTCCTTCCTCCAAAACATGGCCATCACGGAAAATGCCAGGTGTGCCCTCATCAACACCCGGGACAACCTGCTCATCCTGGATGCAGACCCCATGGAAAGGGCCAGTGTGCGGGTCAATACCCTGGGGAGGAACATCGGGGATCTGATGAATCCAAAACTTGAGGTATGGATTGACACCACTGACCAGGGCAAAGCCCTGTTGAGATTGAATGAGCTGGAGTTCATAGAAGGAGGCCTGCTTCACATCATCCCCCAGCAGGACCTAAGACCCTTCAACCGGAGCATCTTCAGCCTCATCATCAGCATCACGGCATTTTTACTCCTCCTGTACATCATTCTGTTCCATACGGTGATCAACAGGTTCATTGACAAGCCGCTCCAGAAACTGGTCCACCACATGAAAAAGGTGGAGCAGGGGGATTTCAGCAGCAGAATCGCCGAGAAAAGGAAGGATGAGTTCGGGTATGTATATGAAGCATACAACGAGATGGTCCTGAAAGTGGAATCCCTGATCCATGAGCTGTATCAGGAAAAACTGGTGAAAAAAGAGATGGAGCTGAAGGTGCTCCAGGAAAAAATAAATCCCCACTTCCTCTACAACACCCTGGATACCATCAACTGGCTCGCCAGGCAAAACAACGTACAGGAAATCTCCAGGATGGTCATCGACCTTTCCACCCTCTACCGGCTGACATTCAACAAGGGGCGGGACCTCATCAGCATCCGGGACATCCTTGCCAGCATCCGCTGCTACCTGGACATCCAGCAGATCCGCTACGGGGAATCCTTCAGATATGAGATTCTGGCGGATGAAAGCCTGATGGATGTCCAGGTCCTGAACCTGGTCATCCAGACCATCGTGGAGAATGCCGTCATCCATGGATTTTCACCGCAACAGGAGGAGGGGCTGCTCTCCGTGTCCATCATCAGGGAGGATGGGAGTCTGCGCATCGCCATCCGGGACAACGGCAAAGGAATGAGCCCGGAAAAGCTGGAGCTCATCACCGCCATCGTGAATTCGGAGATCCACGAGAACGCATCCGGGTTGCGGAACGTGCAGAAGAGGATCAAGCTGTACTATGGGGAGGCCTACGGCATCCGGATTCACAGCGTCGAGAACCAGGGGACCGAGGTCATCGTCAGCATCCCCATCAAGGAAAAGGACAACGAGGGGATGGAGGATTTCTAGGATTAGAGCATCCATGGTATAATGGGATATCAGGCAGGCGGGAAAAAAGGAAATTGTTATGATTGACATCCTCATCGTTGACGATGAAAAGAAAATACGGGAAGGCATCTCGAGGAGCATCGACTGGGCCAGCCATGGGATCAACATCTGCGCAAGCGCTGGCAGCGGGACCGAGGCCCTGGAAATGATTGAGCAGTTCATGCCCAGCATTGTGGTGACGGACATCAGCATGGAGGAGATGGACGGGCTTGAGCTTCTGGAAATCATCAGCCAGACATATCCCTACATCAAGGTCATCCTCATCAGCGGGTTCAAGGATTTCGAATATGCCCAGAAAGCCGTCACCCTCAACGCCTTCTGCTACATCACCAAACCCATATCCCCGGAGCTGCTGGTGCAGAAAATCATTGAGGCGAAAAGTGAAATCGACCAGAAAATGTCCGAGGTGAAGGTCAATGACAACATACGGCGAAAGCTCAGGGAAAACCTGCTGGTTCTCAAGGATTCATTCCTCCGGATGCTGATGGAAGGAAAAATACGTGACAAGGGTGATATCATGGGCAGGGCCCACCTGATGGAGATAGACTTGGATTACAAGCAGTTTCTTGTCTGCATCATGGAGTTCGACACCAGCGCCAGTTTCAAAAGCACCAATATTTATGACATGAGTTTCTATAAGGCGGCCATCATGAGTTCCGCGGAGGAGCGGATCCGGGAAATCTGTGAATGCCATGTCTTCAATCTGGACAACCGCATCGGCATCATCGTCTGCAGCGAGGAGATTGAGAAGTCCATCATCAGGATGAAGCTGGAGGACACCAAGATCTGGGTCAACGAGAACATGGGCCTCACCCTGGCGGTGGGGATCGGAAGCATCTCCGGGAACATCGAGCGGATCACCCTGTCCTACAGGGGCGCCATGGACGCCTTGCAGTACCGGATGATTTTAGGCAAGAACGTGATCGTGGATACCGATGAGATCACCGACATGACCAAGGAAAAAATCGCCATGGACGATTTCGACAGCATTCTGCAGAACAACGAGGAGGACATGCTCATCGCCCTGAAGAACGGCAACATCAAGGGGGTCGTCCTGCTGGTGGACCAGATGATGGAAAATGTGCGTCAGATTGTACGCAACGACATCCAGCAGAAGGAGCGCGTGGTGTTCCTTCTGGCTTTCTTTCTCATCAAGATCCTCTACAACCTGGACATCCATGACCAGAAATACTACGGCAAGGAGAACGACCTGTTCATGTCCCTGAACGCCATGACAAGCATAGAAGACATCCGGAAAAGCATCCTGGAGTTCTTTGAGGACACCCTGGCCATCATGGAAAAGAAAATGAAAAGCAAGAACGGCTTTCTGGTGAACAATGCGCTCAAGAGCATCCGGGACAACATATATGAGGATGTCTCCCTGGTCTCCGTGGCCGAAAAACTGCAGATCCATCCCAATTATCTCAGCAAGATCTTCAAGGCGGAGACAGGCCAGTCATTCACCGAGCATGTGATCAAGTACAAGATGAATGAAGCGAAAAAGCTCTTAAAGGACAGCCAGCTGAAAATTTATGAAATCGCCGACAGGCTCAGCTACAAGGATGTGGCGCATTTCACCCGGTTGTTCAAAAAATATTTCGGGGTCTCCCCTTCCGAATACCGGCAGTTACTCTAGGCTTCCGAGTTCCCTGTACAATGCCAGGATGTTCTCCACCGGAGTCCCTGCCTGGATATGGTGTGTGGGAGCCACGATGAGGCCGCCTTCCCGGAACAGTTCCTTGCGCAATGCCACTTCATTCCTGACATCCTCCACGGTGCCAAAAGGAAGCACGCTTTGCACGCTGACGCTTCCGCAGAAGGCGATCTTGCCGTAGAACTCCTTGTGGAGTTCCCGGATGTCCATGCCGGCGGCATCCACCTGCACAACCTCAAGGATGTCCAGGCCCAGTTCGATGAAGCGGGGGATGAGTTTCCTGCAGCTGCCGCAGCAATGCATCATGGCCTTGGCCTTGTAGCGGTGGGCCAGGTCGATGAAGGCCTTGAGCTTGTCGGCGAAAAGCCTGTCAAAGGAAGTGGGGCTGATGAGCAGGCCGTTCTGGTTGCCCAGGTCCTCCCCCAGGCCCAGGATGTCAATCTTGCCCCTGCCGGCTTCCAGGGTCCGCCTGGATTTCTCGTGCAGGAAGGAGAACCTTTTTTCCACCAGTTCCAGGTAGACGGGATCTTGCGTCGCAACATCAAGCATCACCTGTTCCACCCCCCGGTACCGGGCAATGCCGTTCATGAAGTCAGGGGTCCCCGCCCCTTCGATGGCGATTGCATAGGATGACAATCGGTCACAGTCCTCCTCGACGGAGGAATAGTCATACCAGTCAGCGGTGGGGAAGACGAAATCCTTCAGAGTCTCAGGGTCTTCGATATCCTTGAACGGCAGATAGACTGGCTCGGGATAGGTGCCGTGGCCAAAGGAATAGTTGACATACCGTTCCCCGTGAAGACCTTCCCAGCTCCCGTCCTCATATTTTTTGAGTTCGGGTCCGATGTACTTGGGAGAGACGCCCCGGAAATCATCACCGAGGATTCTCCTGATTTCTTCCACACTGCTTACGCCCAGGTGCTCCATCAAGTCCCGGTGAATCTCCGGGGTTCCGTAATATTTGGTGGCGGGACGCCCCTCCAACCGATATTCGACGGTGTCGTAGAATCGTTGTTTCGCGTTCATCTCATACTCCTTCCAGGGGGCAATCTTCCAGCAGGCTTGCTGCCAATCCTTCCAGGACGGCACAAGCCGCCCAGCCGTTGAAGGAGAACCAGATGCTGCTTTTTTCCATGGTGTCCGAGAAGGTCTCGATGGTGAGGCCGTCGCTGGGACAATACCTCTCCGTCATGACCCCCAGCTGTCCGTATCCCGTCGTCTCCGGATACAGGTCTGCGGTGGCCAGTCCCCAGAACAAGCCGTCGTATGCACGTTGGAGATGGTAGTCGTCACCGGTGTGCCTGAACAGATAGAACAGCTCGGGGGTGACATACACCCCCATGGGGTGGATATGGGGATTGGACACGCTGGTGACGGAACCTCCCGTGGAATTCCAACCCGACCCCTTCAGGGGAGGGACTTCGGGATTCGCCCGGAATCCGTACCTCCAAAGATATTCGTAATGGGCGCTGTCCACCATCATGTCCAGGTATTCTTTCTGACGGGTGATCTCGTGGACATGCCTTGCGGCCCGGAGGAAACCCAGATTCCCTTCCTGGTCGATGGATTTCCAGGTGTCCATGGGGGTCCCCCAGCATTCCAGGGCCTTCACATGCCTGTGATAGAATTCGAGTCCTTTTTTTGCGCTTTCCAGATAGGAGGCCTTGCCTGTGATGGAATGGGCCAGGGCCAGGGCCGCGCAGAACCATACCCCGGCGAATCCTTCTTCGTCCAGGATCATGGGTTGCTCCGTCGAATAGGTGTATCCGAAATTGCCGTCCTCCTTCTGGAGGGAAGTCATGGTGTCCAGTGCCAGAAGGGCCTTCCCAAGCCAATCCTCCCTCACGGTGTTCTTTTTGTCCCGCAGGAGCATGTAGGCTTTCAGGAGGTAATATATGCCGTTGCCGTTGGTATAGGCGCAATGGCAGTCCCTGACCATGTATCCCGCCCACCAGCCGTTCACCGGACTGCCGTTCCTGTCCCGGACCAGATCATAAAACAGGCCGGAGCGTTCGTTGAACCGGGACACCATGGCGTCGAAGCATCCTGTGAGGGTTGCGGTGAATGCATTGTCCTCTTTCAAGAGCACCTGGGCCGCCAGCAGGGGATAGGCCACCACGCCTGTCCCTGTCCAGCCAATCTCAATCAATGGCCTCCAGGGCCTCAGGACGGGGTCCAGGGGCACTTTACAGGAGAGGTTGGTGAAAGCATTGTGTTCCTTGCTCCAGTTGATGGTCTCAAAGGAATGGAGGAAAGCCCTGAGGTATTCCTCCCGTCCCCGGGCGGGACGGGGGCATTCCCGGTGCCTGGCATACAAATCCCTGATGATCCTTTGGACTTCCCGGCGCCCTGCCCCGCGGAAGGCATAGATTCTCCCGGTGGCACTGGCAACATTGGCCTTGTCCTCCGTTTTTGGAGAAAAGTCCTCCTTGTTGGTGAAGGTGAAGGGTATGTTCCGATATCCCAGGGAGACTCCGGCAACGGCATCGAGTCTGGAGTAGACCCCGTTTCGGATGAAACCCTCCGGTTTTTCGCCGGCAGGGGAATAGGGACTGATGGAGATGCCCACCGCTCCGTTGCCGCAGGCGATGACGGAGACGGGATGACTTGCCCGGTCCGCCCGGAACTCCCATTCCCCGGAACAGGAGGGGGAATCCTGATGCTGTCGGGTCAGGTTTGGGAAATAGCCCGGCTTTGCCATGGCCAGATTGTTGTCGCCATGGATGTTGCAGGGGATGAGATGGAACACATTATCCTCACCCACCAGTTCAATTTCCACACGCACGGATGCGGGTTCCTGTGCGTCCAGGCAGACTTCGTATTCCAGGATCTCCCGGCTGACGGACCGGGTCGTGAACGTGACCTGGTCCGAAGGGATGTCCTGGCGGGGAATGACGCGGAGTTCCAGTTCAAATCCGTTGAGGCTGATCCTCATATGCCGTAGTCCCCCTTCAGCAGTTTTTGTTTGAGCTCCATGTAGTGGATAAAATTCTCCAGCGGGACATCCGGGGGGACCAGGTGGTCCACGGTGGGAATGAATCCGCCTTGCTCCATCAGTGGGACCAATGACAGCAGGTGGGCATTGATTTCTTCCTTGCCCTTGGCGAGTTCCCTTTTGTCCACGCATCCCCACAAGCGCAGGTCCTTGCCATATTTTTTCCGGATGGCGAGGGGATCCATGTGTTCGGAAGCCCGTTCGATGGGCCACAGGCCGTCCACCCCGGCTTCCAACAACAAGGGGATCAGGGGTTCTGTGCAACCGTCGCTGTCCACGATGACATAGCGCACCCCGTGGCTTTTAAAATATTCCACCACCCGTTTGAAGCGGGGGAAAATGAATTCCCTGTATTGGGCCGGACTGAGCAGGGGCCCGTTCTTCATGGCCATGTCCTCGTTGATGAAGGCGTAGTCAACGGATACATGCTCCAGCAGGGGAGCGGCGGTCTCGATGGTGAAATCCGCGATGAATTCCATCATCTCATGCATGAGGCCGGGCATGTCGTACCAGGCATAGCAGAGGTTTTCGGTGCCCATCCATTCCCTGGCACGCCAGAAGAAGCCCTTGGTCCCGCAGTTGCGGGACAGCACCAGGACATGGTCACGGGCATTCCATTCCCGGATTCTGTCCATCCAGTTTTCCGGGTATCTTTCCTCCAGGTTGAAAACAAATCTTTTTTTCAACGCCCGGAAGTCCTCCGGGGACTCCACGGGGAATTTCAGGTACTGGTCCATGCAGGTGCGGCTGTTGCCGACGGAGCCCTCCAGAAGAGCTTTTGTGACGATGCCGGAGGCATGCCTCTTGATAAGGTATCGATCCGTCTGTTCGATGATCTCTTCCGGGAAAGGCGGAATCATCCCGTAGTGGACGGGGATGTATTCCCGGGGATCCATGCCCCATGCCGGGTCTCCTTCGAACCAGTTCCAATGGTGCTGCTGCAGGTCCAACCCTTCCTTTTCCCACCGGTCCAAGGTCTGCGGCCAGACGCCGATCTCATGGTTGGGAATCCGGTCCGCAGGACCATATTCCATGGAAGCGAGGAACCGTTCCCTGACGCTCATTTGTTTCATTGCTGGGCTCCTTTTCATACTCATATAAATACTAACATACATGGACTTGACTTGACATCCTGTTTCTGCGGGACGCAAAGATTTTTTTAAAACGCAAAGTCAGCGGGACACGGTGGATTTACACCCTCCGTGCCGTTGTGCTATAATGTGTTTGCTTTATTATGACGGAGGTAGCCCAGATGAATTTTTTCAGAGCGTCCCTGGCATATGCCACCAAACGCCCCTTCCTGTTGATTTATATGGCGGGGTTGTCCCTGTTTTATGCCATCCTGCAGTTTTTTAATCCCATTAACACGATTTTAAAAGGGTTTGACCAGGTGATTTCATCCTCCTGGACGGAGACACTGATGGTCCTGTCCAAGGAAGTATACAAACTTTCTGTCTTTCCCTATGTCCTGATCGCCCTCTTCCTGCTTGCGGTGGTGTGTGCGGTTCTTTCCAGCGTCATCGGGGCAGGATACATGAACGCCCTCTATCACGCGGTCCGGAACAGGAAGACCACCGGAAAAACCTTTTTTGAAGGCATCAGGAAGTATTTCCTGAGGTCCCTTCTCATATTCTTTGAATTCTATGTCGCGCTTTTTGCTTTTCTGGCCCTGGTCCCCCTTACCATGGTGCCAGCCATCGTCATTTCCGACCGGGCCGTGCTGAACGAAAG
>JAWOHX010000101.1:0-17219 GCA_046484975.1 Clostridia bacterium | reverse complement strand
GTTAAGGTCATCAAGCCGGCTTCAAGGCGCCAACAGTAACTGAATAGAGTCCGGTAACTCCGCTTTTATAATCTTCCAACTCTTTCTCATTGAGCACTTTATGGAGAATGTCATCGGGAATTTCAAGTTTTCTTTTCTTGTACACATTTATGTCTTTAAATCCGCTACCGGAGATTGTTTTCAGGTACTCGTCAAACCTGAGTGCACCTGAAACACATCCTGCATACATTTCGGCATTGATCCTGAGTCTTTCTGTCATCTCGCCTTCGACAACCACGTCGGATACACAAAAATGGCCTCCCGGTTTCAGCACGCGCAACATTTCCGAAAAGGCCAATGATTTGTCAGGAACAAGGTTCAACACGCAATTTGAAACAATTATATCAAATTGATTATCCGGAAAAGGCATCTGCTCAATATCCCCTTTTACAAAATCGACATTGGTGAATCCCATTCTTTTGACATTTTTATTTGCCCTGGCAAGCATGTCATCAGAAAAATCCAGTCCTGTAACTCTGCCGGTTTCTCCTGTGAGAGTCCTTGCAACAAAGCAATCATTACCCGCACCGCTTCCAAGATCAAGAACATGATCTCCGGTTTTTATTCCTGCAAATTCTGTTGGTATGCCACAACCCAAACCGAGATCAGCATCAGGATTGTAGCCTTCAAGCTCTTTATAGCTTTCGCTGAAAATCGTGTGGTCAGCCCCGGAGCAACAGCCGGGTGCCGTGCAGCAATCGTTACCGGCCAGCTGTATTTTTGATCCTCGGGCTATCTGTCCGTATTTTTCTTTCACTAATTTTTTCAGATCATCCATTATCTTCTATTTTTATTTTTTGCCTGTCGGAAGGAATATATATGCTTCTTGAATTGCTCTCCGGACAGGAATCATTTATTATGGTTGCGACATCTTCCATTTTCATTGAATCGGAGGGTAGCTAACGCTTCCGCTGAGTATGGAGATTTGTTTGTATCAGGTCTGGTACCTCTTGTTAAGTTCGGGTTCAATTTGCTCCTTGTAAAGTTTATAAAACCCTTCCCTGATCTCCTCCCTGACCCTGATAAATTCGCTGTGAATGTACTCATCGGTACCGGTAACATGCGACGGATCATCAAAGCCGATATGAATACGTTTTTTGACTTTTCCGGCAAATACAGGGCAATTTTCGTTTGCCCCGCCACAAACGGTTATCACATAGTCCCACTCTTCCCCAAGGTATTTATCGACCGGATCAGAGGTATGGTGACTTATATCTATGCCGGAATCTTTCATTACTTTGACGGCATTCCGGCTAAGCTTCCCGGAAGCTTCGGTTCCGGCAGAGCGAACTGTCAGGCGGTTATCGAAAGATTCCATAAAACCGTGTGCCATCTGGCTGCGGCACGAATTTCCTGTGCAAAGGATCAGTATTTTCATAATTGTATAAATTGGGTTATCTGATTATCTTATTTTATAGGCCAGAGACTAAGTATTGCCCTTTATTTTATGTTACGTTTCTGAACCTGCCGGACCAATCAAAAGGCCATAGAAGGCGGATATAATTTTGCACGAAAACCACGGTGCTGTTTCTTCGCCTGTAACCTGGTTAACAACAATCCTTTTCAATTTCAATAAAACCCGGATCGGTTTTTATCTCTTCAACAAAGTCTGACCAGCAGAAAACTGATGCCGTATGCAATCAAGCCGAACAATGCAATGAAGATCATCCCGTTGGCGGGATTCAAGGGTTGTGTGCCCAGTGCCCATTGTTGCAACCTGTACACCTGCTCAGCAAGTGCTCCTCCGGTGATCTTGCTGACATAGGTGAACAGAAAAACAAGGATCAAGGGGGACACGGAGACAATGACTTTCAAAAGGGTTCCGCTACGATAATAAATCAGGGTGACCAGCCAGCCCAGACAGGCCGCGAAGAACAACATGGAAAATGTCAAAATGAAGCCGGGGACGATTCTGTCCGACTGGTATATGGTTTCAAAAATTCCCCGGTAAGGGATAAACAATTTAAACAGCAGGGTCAGGCATGTATCGATGAGACTCATCAGAAAAGCCAATGCACCAAAGCTGAGGATGTTTCCCAGATAGAAGCTTCTTCTGGAGATGTTATTGGCCTGCATGAATTTATAGCTATCCTTGAAACTGTTGAGCCCCAGGATGAAGATGAATACGATGGAGATCGTGCCGAAATTGGTCCCTTCGACTACCGTTCCCCGATTCGGGAAAGGGAAGGATGTCAGGGTTCCAAGCAGGATGACGATGAAATAAAATATGAGCAGGGGTTTCCTTGTTCCGACAAACTGGTATTTCGCGATGTTTATGAGGTTCTTCATGACAATGCTCCTTCCTGAGAATTGGTCAGGCTGATGAACAGCTTTTGCAATTCGGCTTTGTTGATATTCAAGCCAAGCTCTTTGATGATTGCCTTGTCTGGATCCTGCAGTTGTCCAAGGATGACCGCCGCCTGGAAATTCCCGAGGGCCTCTTTCTGGATGCATTTCCTTCCCGTGATGTAACGCTCCACTTTGCTTGACTCGCCTGATACAGTATAAGCGGAGGACAAGAGTTCCTCCACCGGCTGGCTTAGCATAATCCTTCCCTTTTTAATGATGATGACCTCTTCCAGGACATCGGAGACCTCCTCGATGAGATGCGTGGAGATGATCACGGTCTTGGGTTGTGCGATGTAATTCTTCAGGATTTCCTTGTAAAGCATGTCCCTGTGGTAAGCATCCAGACCAAGGATTGGCTCGTCGAAGATCAGCACCTCCGCATTGGAGGCCAGGGCCAGGATGGCCTTGAAGATGGAGGCATATCCGGTGGAGAGGTCCTTGACCTTTTTATTGATGTCCAGGTCGAATTTTTTCGCCAGGCCTTTTGCATATTCCAGATCAAAATTCTGATAGAATGCCTTGGTCCATTTGAACAGCTCCTTGCATCTGGAACCCAATGGATACAGGTTCTTCTCCGTCATGTAGAAGATACGGTTCAATGCGACATCGTTCTCCATGACATTCATTCCCTCCAGGAGGATGCTCCCCTGGTCTGGGAAAAGCTTGTTGGTCATCAGGTTGAGGAGCGTGGTTTTCCCCGCGCCATTTCTGCCCAGCAGTCCGTAGATTTTATTTTCCCCAAAGATGAGATCCACATCCTCCAAGGCCTTGACCTTGCCGTAGGATTTGCTGACATTTTTGACTTCCATGGTAATCATATGACGGTTCCCCTTTCTATCATCTCGATGATTTCCGTTTTTGTGATGTTGATTTTTCCTGCCTCTTCCAGAAGGACAGCGATGTAGTCCTCAAAGAATTTTCTTTTCCGTTTTCTCAGAATGCTATTCTTTGCTCCGCTTTTCACAAACATACCCACGCCCCTTTTCTTGTAAAGTATTCCCTCATCCACCAGGAGATGGATGCCTTTGCCTGCTGTGGCGGGATTGATTTTCATACTGACCGATATTTCCGTCGTGGAGAGGATTTGCTCTTCCTCCAGAAAAATACCCTTCAGGATATCGTCTTCAATGGATTCCGCCAGCTGCAGGTAGATTGGTTTCTCACTTTCAAAATTCAATATCAAAATGCCATCTCCTTCCCTATTGGTTAACTGGTTAGTTACTTATGTAATTAAGTATATCGGCAAGCAACCGTCTTGTCAACACTTTTTTATTTTTTTATTTTTTGACATAGAAAAGATGATATGGAGAAAAACAAAAACCTTCCATGGTTTCTTTGTTTCGGTCAGCTTTCTGGCGATGGAGGATTCATCAAGCTGGTATAATCACCGACAATCTCAATCCCTGCCATGATTCCGGAATCCTCATGCAACACAAGGCCATTCCGGTCGTGCAAAGCAATCTTCACCACCCCGGACAGCCCTTCTTTGATGGTTTTTGTCATTTCCCCTTTCACAGGGGCAACGAGCGCTCCGGATTGCTCTGGAAAAGCCTCGATTAGAAGCGACGTTCTTTTCCCCTTTATCTGCAGTGTCACATGGTCTTCATCCACGGACTCGACAACAAGACGGCTTCCGTTGTAGGTTGCGAAACGGTGCTCCTTTCCCTCCAGGCGCAGGTTGCAGATAAAACCGTTGAAGGAGTTCCTGCCGAAGGGAATGTTTGCAGCGGAACAGAAAAGGCTGAGCGTATCATTCTGGAAATTGTTGCATTGAATCCAGACATATCCCTTCGGAAAAGAAGTGCCCCAATCCTTTTCCAGATATCCTTTTCCGTCGTCAAAGGGGATTTCCTTGCCGTCGGCGACCAGGGAACCACTCAGCCTGTGGGTCATGCTGGGAATGCCGTGGTAGCATTCCATCCCTGGGACATATGCAAAATATCCCATGATGTTTGGCATGAAAATATTCCTTTGAAGGGGGGTCAATTCAGTCATATGGAGGCTTCCCTTCAGCTGGGTGTGGGAGTCGTCCATATCAATCTCGATATGTGATTTGGAAAAATAGTTGTTGCCGATCTGTATGAGAAAAGGATTCTTATTCACCTGAAAATCTTCCAATGGATATCTCTGGTAACCTGTTTTCGTGGTTTTTTTCCCGGATGCATCAATGGAAACCCATATGTACTGGATGAAACAGTGCTTGTCTTCCTTGAACAAGCTAATTCCAGGAATCAGGCTGATGACATTTTTTGCGTCCGTGGACACATTTTTGAAATACCATCCTTCAAAATAGTCTTTCTTTTTTAAAGATCCCTGGAAGAGCATGGGATTTTTTATTTTCTCAAACATCATTGCCTCCATCCTCGCGGGAAAAGCATATGGACTCCCCCTACGCCTTTTTTGTGATTTGTTTCAGGGTTTCCTTCAGGACAATGGCTTCTTGTTCCGTCAGGCATGTGGAACCGAGAACATGACCGGGAATATCAATTGTCCGAGCCTTCAGGCCCCTGCCCTTGTCCGTGAGAAATATGAGAACATTCCGTTCATCCAATCGGTCCCGCACCCGCTGGACCATCTGGCCAGCCTCCAGTCTTTTCAGGAGGGGCGTCAGGGTTCCGGAGTCCAGGTGAAGCCTTTCTCCCAGACTCTTGACAGTAACCCCGTCCTTTTCCCAAAGGATTTGCAAAGTAATGTACTGGGTATATGTGATGCCCAATTCGTCAAGATAAGGCTTATACAGGCCTATGAATTCCCTGGATGTCTTATATAGGGCGAAACATAAACAGTTGTCGATTGTGAGGTTGTCGTTTGTTTTCATTCTTTTTCCATGAGCCCTTTTATTATCGTCTCCAGCTTGTTGGGATTTTTCTTGGGTGTGTATCGTCCCACCACATTCCCTTCGGCATCCACCAGAAACTTGGTGAAATTCCATTTGATGTCACTATCAAACAATCCTGGTTTTGCGGCTTTGAGAAATTGAAACAGTGGATTGGCATTGTCTCCGTTCACATCAAGTTTTGTGAATATCGGGAACTTCACACCGTATTTTGACTGCATGATCTCTTTGATTTCCTCGTCGGTGCCGGGTTCCTGATTGGCGAACTGGTTGGAGGGAAAAGCCAGAATCTCAAATTTTTCATTTCCAAGCCTCTCATAGAGCTTCTGGAGGATTTCCAGCTGATATGAAAATCCGCACCGGGTAGCGGTGTTGAGAATCAACAGAACCTTGCCCCGGAAATTTTCCATCGGAACCTTGTTGCCCGCATTGTCCGTCAATATGAAATCATAAATACTCATGACATCGCCTTCTTTCGAATGTATTAAGCAATATGGAATTGCTTACAATATGATTTTACACCCATTTTTTTAACGTGTCAAATCACATATAATGGACAGGGAGGATACCATGGATGAAAAGAGGGAGAAAAGAAAAAAAAGGATAGGACGGATTATCATTCTACTCATCATCCTCTGGATTATCCTGTTGATTGTGGACATCACTCGGACTGCATTCAAGGAATCCCCAGTGTTCTGTCTCCCTGTAGCCAGATACAAGGATGGAGGGAGCGTGGACTATCTGGGGGTCTTTTATAAGGTGGAAAAAAGGGTTGTGGATTTTGAAAAGGCAATGAACAGGGAAAAGGAAGGGTTTTCCTATTCTATGAGACCCTGGTTTTTCTGATGAAGAGAGGAGAGTTTAACATGAAGAAAACAGCAATTTTCGCATTCAAAGGGGAGATGATGTGCTTCATCCATGTCCTGCTCAATGCCCTGGACTTGCATGGGAAGGGACACGATGTCAGGGTGGTTCTGGAAGGTGAAGCTGTTGCCCTTGTAAAGGAGCTGGAAGACTCCAGAAACCCCATGTACCTGAAAGCCAAAACCCTTGGATTGTTCCATTGTGTCTGTAAGGCCTGTTCCGCAAAAATGGGAGTTCTGGAATACAACAAAAACTGTGGGATTCCTCTGTCTGATGAAATGAGCGGACATCCAGCCATGTCAACTTATATTGACCAGGGATATGCAGTCATCACCATGTGATCAATCCCTCTTGTCCCGCATGTCTTCCCTGTAGGTTTTCAACAAGGCAAGATGGGTGGTCACAGCGATACCTACCAGCACCAGGAAGATGCGAACATAAATGATGTCCACCAGGAAGAAGGAAATGGCCAGAGTGGTCCACAGGAAGATGACGGCCATGATCTTGGCTCTTTTTTTAACAGCCTTGTATGTCATGTAATGATAGATGTAGGATCCGAATACCCGATGGTTGACCAACCAGCAGTGAAGTTTTTTTGAACTGCGCAGGAAACAATAGCCCGCCAGCAGAAGAAAAGGCGTCGTGGGCAGCACAGGGAGGAAAATCCCCAGGATGCCTAGACCCAGGGCAACCATTCCGGACACAATCAGCAATGACTTTTTTATCATATTCATCTCCTTCTGGTATTCTATAACAAAGTAGGGACAATGTGAACTGTCCCTTCTTCAATCAACGGAATGACCGGATGATATGACCTATGACATGGATAACCCTTTCATAGGTGGAAGGAAGTATAAAAATGTAATTATTATAATATTATAATGATACTAAAAATAACATTATATCAATCCTTTCACTCCCCCACTCCCTGGCAGAAGGGAACCAACATACCTTTTGGGGAGGGTGGTCCGAAGGAAGAAATCTTTTTATATCACGCACTTTGATTCCTTTCGGAAAAGTGTTATAGTAATCCCATGAATCCACTGGATCCATGCATGTGAAAAAGATAATAACGTGGAAAGCAAACCAAAAGGCAGGGAAATTCGTCTAATAATCAGCACACGATCGGAGGTATCGGCAATGACGAAAAGAAAAATCATACTGACAGTACTTTCCTTTCTCATCATCATAGGTCTGCTGGCAGGATGCAATGCAAAAAAGGACCCTCCAGGGAATTCCAATGCCCCGGACAACGGAGTCATGGACAGAAGCGACAGGATCTACGCTCAGTTCCAAGGCCTGGTGGATAATGGAACAGATGTCCAGGAACTGATTAATTTTCTGGATTTAAACATATCGGAAGTGTCCAAGCCCTATGCGACCCGAATGGTCAATGACTTTATTGTTTTCCTGGAAAAAAACATGACCGACATCCCCGCGGGTCTGACCAATTATTCATATGAGAAACTCAAGGATCATGAAAACATCGAGGATAAATACATCAGGGAATACATGGAGAGGGTGAGCGTTGAGTTTTATTCCCTCATTGCTCCAGAAGGAATGGTTGACATCATCATCGATTATGGGCTTCTCTACAAACGGTATGGGAAGTATCCTGAGGACAGCATATCCGAATATCTACGGATTCGTGCTTTGGAGACAGAAACCCCGTTTGGGATGGACGGGGGGGTGGCCATCAGCATTGGGGAACTGGCTGAAAGAATCTCTGATACAGACAAGATGATTATTGCATATCCCGAACACTTATACATGGAACAGGCCAACACATTGTTCAACCGCTACATGTATGCCTATATGGGAATGTATCCCAATACCCCGGGGTTCGATGCTTTAACCGGCAGGATCTATGATGAATTCCTGGAAAACTACAGGCACAGCGTTGCGGAATATCCCGGCACGCGATTCTCGGCCATCATTACCCGCTATCTGGAGCTCCTGGAGGAAAGCGATTATATGAAGACGGATGAGATCATGGGGTTTGTGGTGAATGTCCTGTTCTGAAAAGAAACAACCTATTTCATAGGTATCCATGGAATCAGCATGGATACCTTTTTCTTGTACCCGGCATAACATGGCTTTCTTTCTTCCAGGTAGCGTTCCATCATGGGAATGCTGACAAACAGGAAAAGCAGTGAAATCAAAACGGGACCTGCCAAGGTATACCACATACTGGGAAGGACCCCCACCTGCATGAGCCAGATTCCCCACCAGAAACAGATCTCACCCAGGTAGTTGGGGTGCCTGGAATATTTCCAAAGACCTGTCATGAGACATTGATCGGCGCTTCCGGGGGATTTTCTGAAATCTGCCATTTGCCTGTCGGAAAAGATCTGTACCGTGACGGAAACAAGACAGACCAGAAAGCCAACGATTGTAACGATGTTGAGCAAACCCCCGAAACGGATGATGAAATATGCAGGGACCAGGCCGGAGAATACAAGCAGGGTCGGCATCATGTGTATCCCCAGCAAATTGGTGAAAACCCATGCTTTCGGAGCTTTTTCCTTGTAATGGATGTACCTCCAGTCCTGGTGGCCAAGACCCCTCCAGCCTATTGCCCAGTTCAATGTCAGACGGATTCCCCAGAAAAAAACCGCGAAGACCAGCAACAGAACCGGCCATGTCCTCGAGGAGGGGGCAAGAAGCATCCAGCCTGTAATGATTGCCATGGGTGCCACGCTCCAATATGGGTCGTAGATGCTGGAATTTTTGTACAAAATGCTGAAGAACCAAACGACTGCGGTGGCAGTGAGGTCGGCCGCCAGCATGGCATACAGGGGACTGTGATGCCCCAATGCGGAAAACATCAGGAGACCTGCCAGAAAAGAGATGATGTAAACGGAGAAAACCAAAAGAAAAGATTGTGGCCTTGAAATGTTCATTTTTCTCTCCTTGTTCTTATTACACCATCCATTCTAAAGGAATTGGAGATGGGATTCAAGATGTCATGGAACGTGCCGCACCATCCAGGGTCTGGTGGATATGCTCCTTTCCGATGTGGTCGATGAAACCGTATCTTTCCAGGGTATGGAACACCCTCTTCTGAAGACCGATGATCACCAGCACTGTATGGTTGTTCCGGCATGTCCGATGAAATCGCAGGAGAGCCGCATAGCCTGTGGCATCGATGAAAGGGACATGGGTCATTTTCAAGATCAGGTACCGGGGCATTTTTTCAGTGGTTTTCATCACGCTGAGGTATTTGTCCGCTGCACCGAAAAAGAAAGGCCCATTGATCTCATAGACCACAGAATCCTTGATCGGAAAGGGATGAAGAGCTATCTCGTCATCCTCACTGGTCTCCATTTTTACCACGCTGCCGACCTCCGCCATCCTGCGCATGAACAGGAAAGCGGCAAGAACCATGCCGATTTCAATGGCAAGGACAAGGTCAAAGAGGACAGTGATGACAAAGGTGGAAAGGAATACCAAAGCATCGCTTTTTGGAGATTTTACCAGTGACTTGAATTCTCCCCATTCCCCCATGTTGTAGGCGACCACCATCAGAATACCCGCAAGGGAAGCCATTGGGATGTATTGGACCAGGGGCATCAGGGCAAGCATCATCAGCAGGAGGGTCAGGGAATGGATGATTCCTGAAACTGGAGTCACACCGCCGTTTTTCACATTGGCCGCAGTCCTGGCGATTGCCCCTGTCACCGGAATGCCCCCGAATAATGAAGAGAGCATGTTTGCCGTGCCTTGTGCGACAAGCTCCGTGTTGGAACGGTGGCTGCCTCCGGTCATGCCATCGGCCACCACTGCTGACAGAAGGGACTCGATGCCGCCTAGCAAAGCGATGGCAAAGGCCGAAGGCAAAACAGCCCGGACCAGTTGGAGGGAGAAATCGGGAAAAGCAGGCAAGGGAAAACTACTGCTGATTTCGCCGAAACGGCTGCCAATGGTCTGGACATCGAGTTTTAACAGGTATGCTGCCAAGGTGGACAGCAATATGGCCACCAGGGTTCCGGGGATTTTACGGTTGATTTTCGGCCAAAGGACAATGACCAGCACCGTAGCCAGTCCCATGACCACGGCGACAGGGTTCATGGACTGGATCTGGCTGAGATAAAATGACCATTTATCCAAAAAATG
This sequence comes from Clostridia bacterium, assembly GCA_046484975.1. Classification (GTDB taxonomy): domain Bacteria; phylum Bacillota; class Clostridia; order DUPQ01; family DUPQ01; genus JAWOHX01. Next base: position 7,015 of record JAWOHX010000101.1, on the reverse strand, counting down.
GGAGGGAACTAAAGATGCCCCAATCCCAAGAAAATCATTGACCTGAGTTGAAAATATGACAATGGCGATGCCGCATGTGAATCCCGTGGTGATGGGATAGGGGATGAACTTGATGAGACTGCCCATTTTCAACAGGCCCATGGCAATGAGGATGAGGCCGGCGAGGAATGTGGCGGTGATGAGCCCGCTTATCCCATATATATGGATGATATTGAGCACAATCACCACGAATGCACCGGTAGGACCGGCAATCTGGACCCTGCTCCCTCCCAGCATCGCAACGGTGAAGCCGCCGATGATGGCTGTGAGAAGGCCTTTTTCTGGAGAGACACCAGATGCGATGGCCAGTGCAATGGACAATGGAAGAGCGATGATGCCCACGATGATTCCTGAGGACAGGTCCTTAAAAAAAAGCTCCCTGGTGTAGCTTTTCATGCACGTAAAAAGTTTTGGCCTCAACACAAGATGGCTCTCCTGCTATTATATTTTCCGTTGGTTATCAGATGAATTATAATCTTCCCGGGAAAAAATATCAACAGTATTTTTCATGCCATACAGGAAATGGGCATGCAGGTCAGTCCTCCAGAATCTCTCCATTGGTGGTGATGGTAAAGATATTCCATGGAATCATTTTCCCACTGTCCACCAGCGCTTTTTTCAATGCATTGGAGAGACCTCCACAACAGGGGACCTGCATCCTCACCAGGGTAACGCTGCGAATGTTGTTCAACCGCAGGATCTCCGTCAGTTTCACGCTGTAGTCCGTGTCATCCAGCTTCGGACAGCCAATAAGGGTGATCTTGTCCTTCATGAACTCCTCATGCAAGCCGGCATAGGCATAGGCGGTGCAATCGGCGGCGACCAGAAGGCGGGCTCCTTCAAAGTATGGTGCGTCAGATGGAACAAGCTTAAGCTGGCAGGGCCATTGCTTCAGTCTGGAGAATGCCCTTGCCGGTACGGGGTTGCGAGGATGGCTGTCATGATCCGGATTGGTTTTCAGCCGAGTACCGGGACAGGAGGGACAGGCCTGGTTGAGGGCCATATTTTTTTTGACGGCTTCCTCGTCGAAGGGAAGGGCTTCCTTCTCTATGAGTTCGATGGCATCCAACGGACATTTCGGGAGGCAATCCCCGAGACCGTCGCAGTAGGACTCAGATACGAGCCGGGCTTTGCCATCGATGATTTTCAAGGCTCCTTCATGACAAGCCGTCACACAAAGGCCGCAGCCGTTGCATTTATCTTCATGGATATGGATCACTTTTCTTTTCATGATTTTCTCCTTCTGGTTTTCTTTGCACCAGTGTAATATAATACGGATATGTAATCGGTAACTGATGTTACGTCTGAAAGGAATAGAACATGACCGGAGAGCATATGGATGTCCTCAGGAAGACCTCTCTTTTCCATGGAATCCCACCGGATGAATTGGCCGGGATGCTGGATTGCCTCAGTCCCATGGTGGAGAGTTATGAGAAAAATGAATTCATTGCCATGGAAGGAGATAGGATCAGCGCCATATACATCCTTCTATCCGGGGGAGTCACCCTGCTGAAAGAGACGGTGAAAGGCAGCAGCCTCATCATCACGAAACTGGAAGAGGGGGACATGTTCGGGGAAACTTCGGCGTTCTCAAGAGAACGCCTTTGGGCGGCCACGGTGATGGCCAATGAACGATGTTATGTGATGCGGATTTCCCCCGGGAACATAACAGGGGTCTGCGGTCATGGATGCCGGAGCCACCGGTCCTTGATACAAAACATGGTTGGAATCCTTGCGGAAAAAGCTCTTTTGCTGAACAAGCGCCTCCAGTACCTGTCTATGCTGGGGTTGCGGGCCCGGATCTGCAGTTTCCTGTACGATATTTACAACAGGGAAAAATCCGCCACCTTCAGACTGGGGTACAACCGGGAGGAACTGGCCCAGTATCTTGGAACAGCAAGGCCATCCTTGTCAAGGGAGCTGGGGAACATGAAGAACGAAGGAATCATCGACTACTACAAATCCTCGGTGAAAATCAAGGACCTGAACAAGATCATCGACGGCATCACATAAACCCATGCGTCGCCGGGCCTTCCCAAGAGGCTGCGAAGCAAGGCAAGATCAAGCAAGGAGGAAAAATCAATGTCTTCTTTCATCGAGATCCAACTCAAGCTTACCAACGAGAAAATGCGCTTCGAGGGAAAAGCAAAGGACAACCCTGCGGTGGTCCTTGATTCCCAGCCTCCTTTCGGGGACGGGGACGGATACAGTTCCATGGAACTGCTGCTGATCAGCCTTGCCTCATGCAGCTCGGCCACTGCCGTGTCCATTCTGAGGAAAATGAAAAAACAGGTTCATGGGTTTTTTGTCCTGGCCACCGGGGAAAAGAGAATGGAGCATCCAATGGTGTTTGACAAGATATCATTACAGTTCATCCTGGAGTCCGATGACACCAGTGAAGAAGAGTTGGCAAAGGTCCTGGCAAGAACCGAAGAGAAATACTGCCCGGTCTGGGCCATGTTGAAGGATTCCGTCAGAATCGTCCCGGAACACACCATCAGGAGGGGATGAACACCCGCATTATTCGAACCGCAGGGCTTCCACGGGTTCCATTTTACCGGCCTTGTTGGCAGGATAAATCCCGAAGAAGAGGCCGATGGCGATGGAAAAGCTGATGGCAAGGAGGACAGAGTCCAGTCCCACGCTGATCCTAAAGCCCGCCAGGCTTGAGATGAGGGCAGCCCCCAGGGCACTGACCAGCAGGCCGATGATCCCGCCAATCAAGGTCACGATGACCGCTTCCGTCAGGAACTGGAAAAGGATATGGCTGCGATTGGCGCCCAAGGCCTTGCGAATACCGATTTCCTTGGTCCGTTCCCGGACCGTGACCAGCATGATGTTCATGATGCCGATGCCGCCTACCAGCAGGGATATGGCTGCGATGCCGGCAAGCAAGCTCGTCAGCAACCCCATCACCTGGTTGAGGATATCCAGCATTTGGGTCTGGCTGGTGAGGCTGTACAGCCTGGATGAGGGGAGCATCCTGGAAAGATAAGATTCCATCTGGTTTTTTGTAATGTCGATGAATTCCTCGCTTTCGGAAGCCACATAATATGTTGCCCTGCGCTGCTGGGGATAGAAAACGGAAGCATAGGACTGGGGAATGTAGATGACTTTGTCCATATCCCCGGCAAAGGTCATGCCCTGCTCTTCCAGAATCCCAATGATGAGGAAAGGGATGCCCTTGACCACAATGATTTCCCCAAGGGGATCGGTATACGGGAACATCTCTGAAACCACCTTGCGTCCCACCACTGCAACAGCATTGCTGTTTTGGACATCCACGCCGGAAAAGAAACGTCCCCTATCCAATCCCAGGCTGGCAATGAAAGAATAATGCTCATTGACGCCATTGACGGTATAGGAAAGATCCCGGCCGTTGATGCTGTAGCCTGCACTTCCCGAGATGATGGGGCTGAAGGCCTTGATTTTAGCATTTTCCTGAATTTCATTGAGCCAGACCCTGGGAAGGTATCCATGGTTGTCGGTGACGGTGACCAGGATGAGATTGGAACCGAGCCCCCGGATTTGGTCCCCGGCCTCTCTTCTTGTTGAACTGCCCAGGGAAATCAGAAGGATGACTGACGAGACTCCGATGATGACCCCAAGCATGGTCAAAAGGGAGCGGACCTTGTGGGAAAACAGGGAACGGAATGCGATGATGAAATATTCCTTAATCATCTATTCCTCCGTCCCGGATGACGATAATCCTGTCCGCAAAGGCGGCGACTTCCTTTTCGTGGGTGATGATGATCACGGTTTTGCCTTGTTCATTCAAGCCTTTCAGGATGGTGAGCACCTCCGCGCCTGTTTTTGTGTCCAGGGCCCCGGTGGGTTCATCCGCCAGGATGATGGAGGGATTGTTGGCCAAGGCGCGGGCAATGGAAACCCTTTGCTGCTGGCCACCGCTCAATTGGGTGGGTTTGTGCTTCATCCTATCTTCCAGTCCCATGGAAACCAGCATCTCCCTTGCGCTGGCCAGGCGGACGGCCTTGGGTTGGCGGGCGTAGGTGAGGGGTACCTCCACATTCTCCAGTGCCGTCAGGTGGTTGAGCAGATTAAACTGCTGGAAAACAAATCCAATCTCCCTGTTCCGGATATCCGCAAGCTGATGGTCCTCGTAATGGCTGACCGGGGTCCCGTTGAGAATGTACTCCCCCTTGGTTGGTACATCCAGACACCCCATGATGTTCATGAGGGTGGATTTGCCTGAGCCGCTTGGTCCGATGATGGCGACGAATTCCCCTTTTTTGATATGAAGGGACACATCGTCCAATGCCCTGACAATCATGTCTCCCATGATGTATTCTTTTGTGATTTTGTTGAGTTTGATCATGTTTTTCTCACATTACCTGAAAAACCTGGGAAAAGAGGGGAATCCGCTGCTGACGGAAACGAGGATTTCCATTCCGTCGATATCCCCTTCCAGGACTTCCACGAAAAAGGCGTCGGAAAGCCCGGTTTTAATTCCCACGTAGTATTCGCTCTGAGGTCTGGTGGGATTGTCCAACCAGCTTCTCTGCAACACATATCTTTTGCCGTCGGCCTCTATGAGGGCATCCAAGGGGATGATAACCACGTCGGTTTTTTTCTCGATGCAAATCCTTGCGCTTCCCGTCATGCCGAGGAAAATGTCCTCATTCCATTGGTTCAGTTTCACCATGACATCAAAAACCGAGTAATCCCCCGCCATTCTGCCGAGCATACTGATCCTGGACACTTCACCATCGAATTCCATCCCGAGGGCGTCGATGAAAATGAAAGCCTGCTGGCCTTTCTCCATGCTGAATACCTGTTTTTCGGTGACCTGGATGTTCATCTGGAGCTGGCCCAGACCGCTGATCTCATATGCGGAAGGCTGGATGGCAGAAACAACACCTTCATGGGGGGATGTCAGGATGCGGGTCTGGCCCTGAAGGTCGGTGTACTCGCAGAGACGGTCTCCCTTTTTAACATAGTCGCCCGTGGAAACGAAGCTTTGGGTAACGGCTCCCGAAAAGATGGCATTTTTTACATCCGCGGAAGTCACCCTGCCGCTACCCACCGCGGTATAGGAGATGTCTCCCCTTCCCACCGAAATGATTTCATAATTCCCTTGGGTGGTGGTCCTTATGGAACGAATCATTGAGACGCCCGTAAGGATCAGAACAAGCAGGACAACTGCCACAATGACTAAAATAATTACGGTCTTTTTTTTGGGTTTCTTGTTCATCATTTACTCTCCAGATTCATTATACCCGCAATCAGTTAAAATATTATGAGATGCAAATTATATATGTTAAACTACCATTAGTCAATCAACCGGGGCAATTCCGGCAGGTTGTGGATACATTAAAAAACAAGGGGAAAAGACATGGACAACAGGGAACGGGTATTGAAATTGCTTCAGGGGGGAATCCCCGACAGGGTACCCTGGTTCGGGGATTTGGATTACTGGCACAGCGCGGAATCAAAAAAAGGAAGGCTCCCGGAAAAATACAAAGGTGACGGGTATTTCCAGCTTAACCGGGACTACGCCACCGGATTCTATCTCCAGGGGTTTTATCCCTTCTCACAAACCAGCAAAGGAGTGGAGATCCGGGAGACCAGGGAGGGAACACGAAGGATCAGGACGATGCAAACTCCGTTCGGGGAACTCCATGAGATTCAGCAATACCTGGAAACCTCTTCCTCCTGGGGCTATGTCAAGCACTTCGTGGAAGAAGAGACCCACTTGAAGGCTTTCGGTTTCTATGTTGACAGCCTGGAATTCACACCATGTTATGAGGAAGCAGAGAGACGGTATGGCATTATCGGGGACAACGGGGTGGTCCTTTGTTATGCCCCGAGGAGCCCGTTCATGGAGATGGTGACCACCTATGCGGGGATTGAGAACCTGACATATCTTCTGATGGATGCAAAGGATGAGACTGAGGACATCCTTAAGCGGATGGAAGAGAAGTTTGACACGGCTGCAAGGCTCACTTTGAATTCTCCTGCGGAGTGTATCATGATACCGGAAAACCTCTCATCGGAAGCGGTGGGCAAGACATACTACAACAGTTATATGAAGGGATATGAACAAAAATGGGTGGAGGCCATCAGGGAAAAAGGGAAATTTTCCTTCATCCACATGGACGGGACATTGAAAGGGTTGATTGGGGAAGTGGCTGATACGGGATTCCATGTCATTGAGGCCGTAACCCCCGAACCTTCCGGGGATATGCCCATGGAGGATATCGCCGCCCTTGATACGGGAGACAGCATCCTGTGGGGAGGCCTGCCCGGGATTGTTTTCACCCCTGCCGTGAGTGAGGTGGAGTTCATTTCCCATGTTCAGTATGTTCTGGGTATCATGAGGAAAGAACCCAGGTTCGTCCTGGGTGTGGCAGATCAGGTGCCACCGGACGGTCTGATCGAGAGAGTCGGCCTGGTTGCCGGTCTGTGTGACGAATACGGTGCCTATTGAGCCGGAGGCCTGGCTTCTCTGGAATGCATCCGTTCCTCGTACACTGCCTGGTTGAAGGGATATCCGGACAATACCAGGATGGCATACCCCGTCTGAAAGGCTTCAATAAATCAGAGGCATTTGTAAAAGCAGAGGAGAATTTCGCTGGCCACGGTGACTCCGGTGATGTGCATCAGATCTGTGAACAGGATTCTGCGCAACCCTGCGTAAGGTCAGAGAATCACCGGAACTGGTTCGGAGAGTCTGAGGGAATCCGGGGTGACATGACAGTCATAACAGAGAACATGGACGTTCTGCCTTGAAGCCGCCCGAAGGGCCTGGGTGAAAGCAGGGTCCGTCCGTTCATTGGGGGAAAAACAACGGACTCCCTTCATCTGTACAACAAAGATCAGGTAACCTGTGTAGCCTTCCCGGACCGCCCGGATCATCTCGTGGACATGGCGTGTGCCCCGCAGGGTGGGGGCGTCCGGGAAGAGAGCCATGCCATCCTCTTCCAGGGTCACTCCCTTGACTTCGATGTAAGACCGA
>JAWOHX010000052.1:0-30522 GCA_046484975.1 Clostridia bacterium | reverse complement strand
CATGGGTCAAGGCCGCGTTCGTGCTCTTCCTGGTCGGGTACGGCACGAAGATGGGCCTGGCACCGCTGCACACGTGGCTGCCGGACGCGCACAGCGAGGCGCCGGCTCCCGTCTCGGCGCTCTTGTCGGGGGCGCTGCTCAACTGCGCGTTCCTCGGCATCCTGCGGGCCCTCGCGGTATGCCAGGCTGCGGGACTCGGCGAGTTCGCGCGCGGGCTGCTCGTGGGCATGGGACTGCTGTCGATGCTCGTCGCTGCGGCGTTTCTCCCGGGAATCCACAAGATTCTCCCGGAGCATGAAGAGATTGTTGTCCACGGGTTGTATCTCCAGATAGTCATAAAAGATGGCGGTTTTACGCAACGTCTCCTCGGAGCTGGCCTCCATGATCCTCCTGTAGACCTCCCCCGCCTCACAGGCGCTGCCCAGAATCAATCCCTGCCTTTTGGATTCCAGAAGGCTTTTGGGAATCAACGGCCTTTTGTAGAAAAAATGCAGGTGGGATTCTGAGACAAGCTCATACAGGTTTTGCAATCCTGTCCGATCCCTGGCGAGAATGATCACGTGATACCTGTGGTCGTCTTTTCCAATGGATTTCCTTGTTGTATGGACATACAAATCCTTGAGGGTCATGATGCCGTTTTCAAGACATCTTTTTCTCCATTCCATATAGCCCTGCGCCAGCAATGATACGCTGGTGATGTCATCCTCTGCATATGGGATCCCGATAGACCGGATGCATTTTTTGAACCGGAGAACCGTTTTTTTATGATCCAGCAAGCATTCCGGTATCCCGTTTGCCTCATCCCCGAAGAAACAGATGCAGGTGTCTGAATCAAGGCGCCCCGCCTGATCCAGGGAAACCGCCTCGATGACGCCTTCCCCGTCCATGACGGCGCATTCGGTTTTTCCTGCGGATTCAAACACCAGGCAGGCGCTTCCAGGAAGGGGGATGTCCCTGACGGGATGGACGCAAGGCGCTCCATCATCCATCATGTATGCCTCCAGCCCGTAAATCACCTTGATGTTTTTGGATGCCGCATGCTTGTGGAAATCCGGGAAGGCCTGAAGGCCTCCGTGGTCGGTCACCGCCACGGCATCATGTCCCCATTCCTCCAGATTCTCCAGAAGTTCCTCCGGGTCGATGAAGGCATCCATGGGACTCATCTTCGTGTGGAGATGGAGCTCGCATCTTTTCTTTCCGCTCTCATCGTTCCTCGCATCAAGGCTGGATTCCTGGATTTTGCTCACGCGGATGCTGTTTTCTTTCTCGAAACGGTCGTATTCATAACGCCCTGAAACCAGGACACATCCACCTGTCTTTAGAATGTGCTCCGTGTCATCTTCCTTGTCTGCCGGCATGAAATACTTGCATGTGACGGATGATGTATAATCAGTGATATCAAAAGAAACCATGCGTTTGTTTGATTTTGTCAGCCTTGATTCCAGTCGGATGATGACACCACGTACAGTGATCCTGTCATATTCGCTGCTGAGGGCGGAAATGGGCATGGTCTTTTCACGGGTATTCTCAGCTTTTGGTTTCCCCGTGGTCTTTTTCATGGGAGCGGCTTGGTCCGGCAGGGAGTCCTGCTTTTCCCGCAGGGAGTCTCTGACATCCTCAAAGCTCTCTGTATATCCACTGGATGTCATGGATACATTCACATCCATTCCCATGCGTCTGTTGAAAAAAACCGAAAGGAATTTTTGGATACCGTAGGCTTCAAACACAGGCAGCAGGTTGCCGGGCAACGTCAGGAGGACCAGATCGTCCTGTTTTTGCAGATGGATGTGTTCCCTGAATGGCACTGCCAACGGGCATTGGATAAGAATCCGCTGGATGATATCCTTGACGCAGGAATCATCCAACAGGGCGTCCTTGATTCGTATGTCAATCTCGATGTTCTGGAAATTGTACTCATTGACAAAGAAAGCCTTCAGTTCGTTTTCATCATTGATCCGGAGATATTTCCCGGTCTCGGCGATGATTTTCACTTTCTTTTGTTTTTTGTCAGCCCTGATTGATTTAATCTCGCATAAATCATATAGTTCCCGCGTGTTCCTCATGTCCACCCCATATCATAAGTTGTCAATTTCCTTGATCATTTCGATGATGATGTCCTCTTCCTTGATTTTCCGGATGACCTCCCCTTTTTTGAAAAGAACAGCACAGCCGTCACCCCCTGCGACACCGATGTCCGCATTCCTGGCTTCCTCAGGGCCGTTCACCACACATCCCATGACAGCGACCTTCAGTGTTTTGTCTGATTCTCCATAATGCTCGTCCAGTGCCTTGGATATCTTGATGATGTCGATGCCCGTCCTTGCGCAGGTAGGGCAGGATATGATCTGTATTCCCTGTTTATGGAGGCCCAGGGTCCTCAGGATCTCCCTTGCCGTGATAACTTCATACACCGGGTCATCGGTCAGGGAGACACGGATGGTGTCACCGATGCCGTTACGCAGAAGAATCCCTATCACCACGGAGGATTTCACTGAGCCCTTGAGCAATGTCCCGGCTTCAGTGACACCGATGTGCAATGGATAATGGTACATCTCGTTCAGCATTTCATAAATCTTGATGTTGTCTTCCGGTGTGGAGGATTTCGCCGACAGGACAAGATTCGTGTATCCGCATTTCTCGATCATGTCCACCTGTCTTTTCATTTCCTCAAACATGGCATGGGGTGAGGCTTTTCCATATCGGTAAAGAATGTCTTTGGAGAGAGACCCGGCATTCACCCCAATCCGGATGGGGATGTTTTTCTGTTTTGCCGCCTGTACAATCTTCGCCACATTGTCCTCTCCTCCGATGTTCCCGGGATTGATCCTGATTTTATCCGCACCCCTGTAAATGGATTCGATGGCGATCCTGGGGTCAAAATGGATGTCTGCAACAATGGGGACCTCCGCTTTTTCCTTTATTTTCTCCAGCGCCACAGCACAGTCATAATCATAAACTGAAACCCTGACCAGATCGCAGCCGGCCTTTGCCAGCCGATGTATCTGGTCCAGCGTCTTTTCCACATCCTTCGTATCCGTATTTGTCATGGATTGGATGGCGATCTTGTTTTTCCCACCGATCTTGATGTTTCCGATGGACACCACCCTTTTGATGATTCTGGCCATCATCCACCTCCGAAGAGACGGACGATGTCATTGTAGGTTGTCAGGATCAGCAGGAGGATGAGCAGGCCGAATCCCACCAGGGAAACAATGGCTGTCTTTTCCACCGGAAATGGTTTTCCCCGTATCCCCTCGATTGCGTGGATAATCACCTTGCTGCCGTCAAGGGCCGGGAAAGGAATCAGGTTGATGATCCCCAGATTCAAGCTGATGAATGCCATCATGCTCAGCAGCGTGGAGAGGAACAACCAGAACGTTGGCTGCCTGACTGATGCCCCAATGATGCTTACGATCCCCACCGGGCCCATCATGTCCGACAGTGTCGCCTTCCCGGATATGAGCCAGATAATGGAGAAATATATGGACCTTATGGTTGCCACCGAGAACCGCACCCCATGGCGAAAAGCCTGGAACACATTGACCGGCGTCGTATGGTAATATATGCCAAGGTCAAAATATTCCGGTGTCCGGGATACAACGGGTGTGACGGAAAGATCAAGGATGTCATCTCCCCTTGCAACGGTCAGCATCGCATCCTTCTCTTGATTGGCGTTCATCACTTCCCGGATATCATAGCGGTTTGACGTTTCAATGCCATTGATCATCAGGATTGCATCGCCCGGCCGCAGGCCGGCTTTGTATGCATTGGAATCATCCGGTATGCTGTGCACCACATTCGTGTCATCCCTGGTTGTGAAATTAATCAGATACTGGGTGCCGCCTTCTTTCTCAGGAGTCAGCAGGGCTTCATAGACAACACCGTCCCTGACATACTCCACCAGGGCCTGCTCCCCTTGGAATCCATACATCAGCACAGTCATGTCCAGGGGATCATACACCTTTTTCCCGTTGATTCTCCGGATGACATCCCCATCCCGGAGTCCTTGCTGGTAGGCCGGCCTGTTCTCCACCATCACCGTGTTCCGGTCCAGGGCATAGCCCGAAAACAGAAACAGGAAGAACAGGATGAACAATGCGAACAATAGGTTTGACAGGGGGCCTGCAAGGATGGTGATGATTTTTTTGTATGCAGGTTTCGAGGAGAAGGATGTCCCCGAGGCGATGTCCTCATCTTCTCCCTCCATGCTGACGAATCCGCCGATGGGAATTGCCCGTACGCTGAACCTGGTGCCGTTTCTCTTCCAGCTGAAAAGCTTCGGGCCCATGAAGATCGCAAATTCATTGACCTTGATGCCCATCGCCCTGGCAGCCAGATAATGCCCGGTCTCGTGGACCAGTATGATGATGCTGAGCGCCAGAAGCGCCACAAGTATTGTCATTTACCAAAACCTCCGTCAGCCACTGTCTTTCTTGCCCATCGGTCCCATTCAAGGATCTCTTCGATGTCTTCTCCTTTATGTACCGTGTGCCTGTCCATGGTATACTCAATGATATCATTGATTCGGGTGAATGATACCTCTTTTTTCAGAAACAGTTCCACCGCTTCCTCGTTGGCAGCATTCATCACGCAGGGCATGGTGCCTCCCTGCCGGCCCGCTTCGTATGCCAACCCTAGTGCACGGAATGTCACCATGTCAGGCTTTTGGAATTCCAGACTCCCTGTCTTCGTGAAGTCGATGGACATGAATTCGTTCGGCTGCCTCTCTGGATAGGTCAGCGCATATTGGATTGGGATGCGCATGTCCGGGGCCCCCAGTTGGGCAATATGGCTTTTATCCCGGAAACGGACCATGGAGTGGATGATGCTTTGGGGGTGGACCAGCACATCGATATGATCATAATCCATGTCAAACAGCCATCTCGCCTCAATGACCTCCAGCCCCTTGTTCATCAGCGTTGCACTGTCGATGGTGATTTTCTTACCCATCGACCAGTTGGGGTGATTCAATGCTTGCTTGAGTGTAACCTTCTCCAGCATGTCCCTGGTGTATCCCCTGAAAGGTCCTCCCGAGGCTGTCAGGATGATTTGTTCAAGGTCGCTCCTCCGATTTCCCTGCAACGCCTGAAAAACCGCAGAATGCTCGGAATCAACAGGAATGATCTCACACTGGAATGCCTTTGCCTGTTCCATGATGGCCTTGCCGGCGGATACCAGGGTCTCCTTGTTTGCCAGGGCGATCCGCCCTGCATGTCTGATCGCCGTGGCAGTGGGCAGGATTCCTGCGCTTCCCACGATGGCATTGAGCACGATGTCCGCCCCGCTCTCGATGACAATCCTTCGTATTCCCTCTTCCCCTTGAAAGGCACAGGCGCCTTCCCGGTTCCTGTTGAAGGCGGATGCACTGTCATTGTCAAGCAACGCAACAAATGCCGGCAGGTGCTCACTGCAGATATCTCTGAGTAATTTATGGTTTTTGTTTGCCGAGACAGCAACCACCTGGTATCCCAGTGCCTTGCAGACAGCCAGTGCCTGTTTCCCGATGGATCCGGTCGCTCCCAGTATGCAGACTTTTTTTTTCATATCACTCTCACAGGATGAAGATATAGTAGGCAAGAGGCGCCAGCAGGATGATACTGTCCAGCCTGTCCAGCCCGCCACCGTGCCCGGGCATGATGGTCCCGAAATCCTTGATCCTCATTTGCCTTTTGATGTAAGAGGCCAACCAATCCCCTGCCTGGGACACAATCCCGAAGGTGAGGCAGACCAGGACCAACTTTCCCATCGGCAGGCTGAATGTAAAAAATGAGACCGCTATGAGGCTGTAAAGGGCCAGCAGGACCATGCATCCGAAATATCCGCCGAAGAAGCCTGCCAGTGTTTTATTGGGGCTGATACGAGGCAGGATCTTTGTTTTTCCAAAACGGGAACCAATCAGAAAGGAAAATACATCCGTCCCGAATGCCCCAAGGAGGATATAACCCAGCAGCCATCCTCCCATGTCCATGTATCGTACAAAAACAATGAAAGAAGCCAGAAACACCACATAAATGAACCCAAAGAGCGTGAAGAGGGAGTCCTTCAGCTCATATTTTCTGTTGAAAACTGCTGTAAACAGGCAAGCGGCCGTGAAAATGATGAACAACAAAACGTTTGCACGTGTGAACAGCACCATGTCCATGGCAGACGAGTGGTAATAGAGATAGATGACAATGTAATAAATGATGGTCCATGCATACAGAAAGAACCCCATCGGCCTGATGGAGGCATTTTGCAGGGCATTGATGTACTCATGGGCCATCAGAAGGCAAAGAAGCATCGCCAGGACGATAAAAAAAGGATCAGGAATCAAATACGCCATTACGATGATGAGTATGCCGGCCACTGAGCTGATGACTCTTAACTTCAACTTAAATTCCTCCGTACCTTCGTTCCCTGCCGTTATATTCCTGCACGGCACGGAGAAGGTCCTCCACTTTGAAATCCGGCCACAGGATGTCGGAATATTCCAGTTCTGCATATGACGCCTGCCAAAGCAGGAAATTCGACAGCCTCTTCTCGCCGCTTGGCCTCAGGATGATATCCGGGTCCGGTATTCCTGAAGTATACAGATGGTTGGAAATGACTTCCTGATTGATGTCATCCACGGACATCTCTTTGTTGCTCACTTTACGGGCGATTTCCTTCACCGCATTGCATATCTCCTCTCGGCTTCCGTAGTTCAAGGCGATGATGAAATTCAAACCTGTCTTGTCCTTGGATTTCTCCTCGGTGCGGTTGATGCTGTCGATGATGTTCTGGTCCAGCCCCATCCTGGACCCGATGACCCTGATCCTGACATTGGATTTCCCCAGCTTGTTCTCTGTATCCCTGAGAAACTCACGGAGGAGGCTCATGAGGTTTTTTATCTCCCTTTTCGGCCGTGTCCAGTTCTCCGTGGAAAAAGCATAGACGGTCAGATAACGAAGGCCGATTCTGTCACACTTCTCCACGATGTCCTGTATGACCTTGCATCCCGCCCGATGGCCTGCGCTTCTTGGAAGGTTCCTGTTTTTCGCCCACCTGCCGTTCCCGTCCATGATGATGGCAATATGCGCAGGCAATTCCAGGGGATTTTTTGATGTGTCTTCCATGTGGCTTTCTTCCATCCTTTGAAATCCATGTATAGATTATATTACAAAACGAACCAAATAAATAGAGAGCGTTTTAACGCTCCCTATCAAAAAAGGCGTCCCGGAATCAAACTTCCGTGATTTCCTCCGACTTGTCATTGATGATGGAATCAATCAGTTTGATATGGTCGTCCGTAATTTCCTGCAGGTCCTTTTCAATGGCGACATAGTCGTCTTCCGTGATTTCGCTGTTCTTCTTCTGGACCTTGTAAATGTCGATGGCATCCCGCCTGATGTTTCTGATCTTCACTTTCGCTTCCTCCCCGTGCCCTTTGATCAGTTTCACCAGGTCTTTTCTCCTTTCCTCCGAAAGAATGGGGAATGTCAGCCTGATCACGCTTCCGTCATTGGATGGTGTGATCCCGATGTCGGATGCAAGCAGGGCCTTTTCGATATCCTTCAGGATGGACTTGTCCCAGGGTTGTATGACCAGGAGCCTGGCTTCGGGAACGGAGATGTTTCCCAGTTGGCTGACCGGTGTCCTGACTCCGTAATAGTCGACAGCCAGTGTATTCAACAGGGCCGGGTTCGCCCTGCCGGCTCTTACTGTATGCAGGTGTTCTTTGAATGAGCTGATGGCGCTGTCCATTTCCAAAATGATATCGTCGTATTCATCTTTATACTGCATATGCAACCTCCTTGTTTATCATACCTATATTATGGCAAATTCAATCGCTGTTTTCAATAACCGTTCCGATATTCCTGCCCATTACGGCATCGATGATGTTCTTCGGTTCGTCGATGGTGAAAAGCAGTGACGGCATGTTGTTGTCCATGCAGAGGGAAGCTGCCGTCATGTCGATGGCCTCCAGCTTTTTGCTGATGACCTCATGGTATGTCAGCCTGTCGAATTTTTTTGCTTTAGGATTTTTCTTTGGATCTTCAGTATAGATGCCGTCCACGTTCTTCGCATATAGGATGATATCCGCATCAATTTCTGCCGCACGCAGGGCTGCGGCAGTATCCGTTGAGAAAAACGGGTTGCCGGTCCCGCATGCAAATATAACGATCTTTTTGTTCTCCAGATGTGAGACCGCTTTCCGTCTGATATAGGGTTCCGCAATCCGGTTCATCTGGATGGCAGTCATCACCCGGGTTTCCACTCCGTGTTTCTCAATGGCATCCTGCAGTGCAAGGGAATTGATGACGGTCCCGAGCATTCCCATGTGGTCTGCAGTGCTGCGATCCATGTCCTGGCCTTCCCTTCCCCTCCAGAAGTTACCCGCACCCACCACGATTGCTGTCTGCACCCCAAGGTGATACACTTCCATGATGCAGGAAACAATTGTGTTGAGCGTCTTGTTGTCAATTCCAAATCCTTTTGCACCCGCAAGGGCTTCACCGCTGATCTTTAGCAATATTCTTTTATATGCAGCTTTTTGCATGGGCAATCACCCTCCTTCTACTTAAAAAAAGGGACAATCCGCTTGTCCCTTTTTATCTATTTCACTTGTTTTGCAACCTCATCGGCAAAATTCTCTTCTCTTTTCTGGAGTCCTTCACCCATTTCATACCTGGCAAATCTTCTGATGCTGATGTTCTCTCCAATTTTTGCAATCATTTCAATGGTGAGCTGCTTGATGGTCTTATCAGGATCCCTTATATATGGCTGCTCCACAAGACAAATCTGTTTGAAGAATTTCTCCAGCCTGCCCTCGACGATTTTTTCAGCGATTTTCTCAGGTTTTCCCTCATTCATGGCCTGGGCTTTCAGGATGGCTTTCTCTTTTTCCACCACATCAGCAGGAACTTCATCCGTATTGATGTATTCGGGTTTGCTTGCAGCAATCTGCATGGCGATGTCCTTGACGAACTGCCTGAACTCCGCATTCTTCGCGGCAAAATCCGTTTCGATGTTCACTTCCACAAGGACCCCGATCCTTCCATTCCCGTGTATATAGGATTCCACGATTCCTTCCGCTGCAATCCTGGAGGCTTTTTTCGCTGCTGAAGAAAGGCCTTTTTCCCGCATGATCACCATGGCTTTCTCCATGTCCCCATTGGCTTCGACAAGGGCTTTTTTACAATCCATCATTCCCGCCCCTGTCTTTTCCCTCAATTCCTTGACAATATTTGCATTGATCATCTGTGTCATCCCTCCTTATTCTGCTTCTTTTTCCTGCAGTGCTTCTTCCACGACTTCCACCGGTTCCGCCTCGATGAACTCCTCCTCGCTGACTTCCTCTGCCACGTGTGCCTCCGTATCGGTGAGTTGCTCTCCTTGCTTGGCTTCCATGACGGCATCCGCGATGACGGAAGATATCAGTTTCACCGCACGGATGGCATCGTCATTGCCGGGAATGACATGATCCACTTCATCGGGATCACAATTGGTATCCACAATGGCGACCACAGGAATGTTCAGCTTCCTTGCCTCAAGGATGGCATTTCTCTCCTTTTTCGGGTCCACAATGAACAAAAGGTCAGGAATGCCATGCATGTCCTTGATGCCGCCCAGGTTGGTCTCGAGCTTGCTCATTTCCAACCTCAGCTTGATGACTTCCTTCTTCGGAAGGATTTCGAAAATACCATCCTCCTGCATCTTGTAAAGCTCCTTGAGCCTGTTGATCCTGTTCTTGATGGTCTTGTAATTGGTGATCATCCCGCCCAGCCACCTGCTGTTTACATAATACATGCCACAACGTTCGGCTTCTTCCTTCACCGATTCCTGTGCCTGTTTTTTCGTGCCGACGAACAGGATCTCTCCCCCGTTCAGGACAACATCCCTCACCACAATGTACGCTTCCTCAATTTTCTTGACGGTCTTCTGAAGGTCGATGATGTAGATCCCGTTTCGTTCCGTAAAGATGTACTCTGCCATCTTGGGATTCCATCTTCTGGTCTGGTGTCCGAAATGGACGCCTGCTTCCAATAGTTGTTTCATAGAAATAACTGACATGTCTTTCCTCCTGTTTTTTTCCTCCACATCCTTCATTTCCCCGCAAAAGACTTTTGTAAGCCAACGATTGCAGCGATCAGAATGTGTGTGTTTTCGATTTTGTATTATACACAACTTGCATGCATAAAGCAATAGGAAACTCGGTAAAACCCTGCGATTGAAAAAAATCCCTTGATTTCACAGGTGATATTTGTTAGAATAACTTAGCGTGTGAAAAAGGAGGTTTGATAACATGGCAAAATGTGAAATATGTGATAAGGCGACTGTATTCGGCAACAATGTCAGCCATTCCGTCCGAAGGACATCCCGGACATGGAAACCGAACATAAAAAAGGTAAAGATCGATGACAATGGAACGACACGCAAGGCCCATGTGTGCACAGGATGTCTGCGTTCTGACAAGGTAAAAAGAGCCTGACGTCCCTTTCATAGAAAAAAGCATATGCATTTTCCTGCATATGCTTTTTCATATTCTTTTTCCCGGAAATCCACAACAGGGTTCAATCACGCATTCCGTGCATGACGGCCTATGAGCCCTGCAGACATTCCTTCCATGGTGGACCAGCCTATGGGAAAACCCCGTCCACTCTTCCCTGGGGATGATCTTCATCAGATCCCTCTCAATCTTCTCAGGATCCGTTTCCCCAGTCAAACCGATGCGGTTGGAAAGTCTTATGGCATGAGTATCGACGATGATTCCCGGTATGCCATAGAGCTCACCCAGCAGTACATTCGCTGTTTTTCTTCCCACACCGGGAAGCTTCAGCAAATCCTCCATGTTCCCGGGGATTTCCCCGGAATAATTCTCATGAATCATCCACACGCTTTTTAGGATGTTCCTTGACTTGCTGTTGAAAAAACCCGTCGACCTGATGTATCCAATCAGGGTTTCCTGATCCAGCTTTGTGAAATCCTCCGCTGTCTTGTATCTGATGAACAGATCCCTGGTGACGATGTTCACCCTCTCGTCAGTACATTGGGCAGATAGCTGAGTGGCGATGAGCAGATGGATTGGTGTCTCGTAATCCAGTGTGCACCGTACCGATGGGTATTGCTGTTTCAGCCGCTGGACGATCTCATGGCCATTCCTCGCATCCATGTGTCAGGATTCCCCAAGCACGAGTTCCAGTTCCAGGTATTCCCCGTCCTTGAAGGTTGAGTCCAGCCTGAATATTTTCAAGCTGACCGTTTCACCCGGATTGTATTTGTATTTTTCCCTTTCCAACTCGGTGAAAGATGTGATTTTTTCCCCGTTGAACTCAACAAGGATGTCATATTGCCTCAGGCCGGTCATGAAGGCCGGGGACATGGGGATGATCCCTGATATCATCACCCCTTCCGGGAGATTGTTTGCTCGGGCAACCTCGGGGGTGTACTCATCATTGATGTAGATGCCGATGACAGGGTTTCCTCTGGTGAATTTGCCCGTTTCCTTCAGTTCCGCGACGATTTCCATGGCCCTGTTGATTGGAATGGCAAATCCCAATCCCTCATACTGGGCGCCGGAGATCTTCATGGAATTGATGCCGATGACCTTCCCTTCAGAATCCAGCAGGGCTCCCCCGCTGTTACCTGGATTAATGGCAGCATCGGTCTGGATGAGCCTGAGCACTTCCCTGTTGCCGTAAGCGGATTCATAGGATGATGAGTCTTTCATCTCACGGTTCAATCCGCTGATGATTCCTGCGGTGACGGATCCCATAAAGCTCATGCCCCCGGGGTTCCCAACTGCCACGGCGAGTTCCCCAACCACCAGCAGGTCGGAATCTCCGATTTCCGCTGCGATAAGGGTTTCTTCTGTCTCAATTTTCAATACGGCGATGTCACTTTCCGCGTCCCGGCCCACCACGACAGCATCATGCGGCTTGTCGAGGTTTCCGTAAAGGAACACCTTGATGCTCGCATTGTTCAACAAGCCGTTCTGGTTTGCAGCCAGTGCGTTCTCAACGACATGGTTGTTTGTGACGATGTATCCGTCCTCCGTGAGGATGATTCCCGACCCCTCCCCTTTCGCCATCTGTGTGGTCCTTAAGAAAGTACTCACCGGATAGGTGACCTCGATGCCCACGATGGAGGGAATGGCTTTCCTGGCAATGAGCGCCACCGGGGAAACGGTATGGTCCTCGATGACAATCTGGTTCAAGGGAAGATTTTCATAATATTGCCGGGCATCAAAAACATATCTCTCTTTATACGTACCGTCAAGAAGACTGAGGATGTCAACTTCATTGACAGCCAGAAACACACCCAGGCCTGCGGTGGCCATGGAAGCTCCCAGCACCATAGCCAGGATCAAAGCAAGAATGGTCCTTAAAACAGCACCGGACCTTTTGTGTCTCTTTGCATGTATGCCAGGTTCCTCTTTCCATTCGCCATTGTAAAATTCGTCGGTCAAAGCAATGCACCTCCTGATTGGAATATACCCTTCACACCTTTCAATATATTCTCCATATCTGGATTTTTTTTTAACAATTCGTAAACATCATAGGTTTTCCACGCTCTCCAGGGTGAAAGTAAATTCTGTTCCCTTTCCCGGGGCACTCTCCACCTCTATGGTCTCATTGTGCTTATGAATGATGGATTTGACGATGGCGAGCCCCAGCCCTGTGCTGGAGGAATCCATGCCTCTTGAATGGTCCCCTTTGTAAAAGCGGTCCCAGATTCTGTCCATGTCTTCCTTCACCATGCCTGGACCTTCGTCCCGAACGGATATGAGGACCTTGCCTTTCCTTCTCCTTGTCTGAATATGGATGTCCGCACCCTCCCTTGAAAATTTGATGGCATTATGGATGATGTTGATCAATACCCGCTTGATGTCGTCCTCGCTGGCCTTGACGAACATGTCCTCTTCCTCCATCATGAGATGCATGGTCTGTTTGTTCTTCTCTGTCAGGTTTTCCATTTTCCCCACACATTCCCGGATGGTTCTGTTGATGTTGAACACGGTATATTCCAGTTCTTCGTTCCGCATGTCCATCCTTGAAAGGATCAGGATATTGTTGATGAGCTTGTTCAGCCTTTCCGTCTCATCCTTCACGATGCCCAGGTACTGGTCTTGTTCCTCCACGGGGATGGTGCCGTCCAGTATTCCGCAGACGAAACCATTGATTGAAGTCAGGGGTGTCCGCAACTCGTGGGCGACGTCGGAAAGGAGGCGCTGCCTGGAAACTTCGGTGTTCGTAAGCTCATCCATCATGGCATTGAAGGCTATGGACAGGCTTCCGATTTCATCCTTGCGTTCTGTGAATTTCATTCTGGACGCATAGTCTCCCCTTGCAACCCTGGTGGCGATTCTATTGAAATCCTGTATGGGACGGGTCAGGGATTTCGTGAAAAAATACAGGAGGATCAGACTCAATCCGACGGCTGTCATCATGGGAACAAGAAACGCCTGACGGATGCTGTTCCTGAATGACCTCATGTCCCGGTCCATGGTATGGATCAGAACCGCCATCTTCATCCTGTATTTCATGCTGCCAAAGACTTCTGTTTCAAATTTATGGACATATGTGAATGCAATGTCTTTTCCTTCCTCAGCCAGCATTCCCACATAGGATGACGAATCCGTGAAGACTTCCCTTCTGTCACCAAAGGTTTTCTTCAATGCATCCGCATCTTTTACATAAACTGAAGATGATTCCCCAATCCCGAAGATTCCATCAAGATCGTGGCTTTCCCCCAGGACCTGCCCTCTTTCGTCCACGACCCATATCACCGCTTCCAGCCCCCTGGCGGCAGAAGACAGCATGTCACCAAGCTGCCTTCCTGCACCCGAATGTTCTGTCGGGTCATACAAATCATCAGAAAGCTCCATGACCTTTTCCTGGATCATGGCAGATATGTTTTGCAGGTCTTTCATCTTCGACTGCATCACAATCTCGTCGGTACGAAAAGACAGCAGGGCAAGCATGATGAAATTCGAGATCAGTATGATGAGCAGGAACCTTATCGACATTTTCAGGAAAATGGACTTCACTGGTTCACCTCGAACTTGTACCCGACTCCCCAAACGGTTTTGAGCTGCCACGGGGCCTGACTGTTCTCGATCTTTTCCCGCAATCTTTTGACATGCACATCAACTGTGCGGGAATCCCCGAAGAAATCGAAACCCCAGACCTTTTCCAACAGGTTGTCCCTTGTAAATACAACATTCGGATTGGAAACAAAGAAATACAGCAATTCCAGTTCTTTCGGCGGCATGTCGATGATTTTGTCTTTCAGGATGACGGTATACGTGCTTTTGTTCACAACAAGGCCTGGAAGCTCGATTTTTTCCAAGCTTTCCCCTTTGCCGCTCCTTCGTAAAATGGCTTTGATCCGGGCCATGAGTTCCTTGGGGTCGAAGGGTTTTACCAGGTAGTCGTCAGCGCCCAGCTCCAATCCCAGCACCTTGTCGTAGGTCTCTCCCTTTGCAGAGAGCATCAGAACAGGCACATCCTTCTCCCTTTTGATCTTCCGGCAGATCTCCCATCCATCCATGACGGGAAGCATGATGTCGAGAATAACAAGGTCCGGGGCCTCCTCCCAGAACTTTTTCATGCCTGTCATCCCGTCATAAGCCACCGATGCATTGTAGCCCTCTTTTTCAAGATAGATCTTCAGGAGCTGGCAGATGTTCATGTCATCATCAATGACCAATATCTTTTTTTTCATATACAAATCATAGCAAATGGAGGTGGAATAAACAAGATTTATTGGAATTCGGCAGGATTTATAATATAATTGGTGGACATGGGAAGGAAGTGGTGATATGAAACTGGGAATCATCGGTCTCCCAAATGTGGGAAAAAGCACCCTGTATAACGCCTTGACCATGGCCGGAGCACATGTGGCGAATTATCCTTTCTGCACCATCGAACCCAATATCGGCACCGTCCCTGTTCCCGACCCAAGGATAGACCACCTGCGCGGGATGTTTTCCCTGGAGAAAACCGTCCATGCCACCATTGAGTTCATCGACATCGCAGGGCTTGTAAAGGGAGCAAGCCAGGGGCATGGACTGGGCAACCAGTTCCTTTCCCATATCCGCCAGACCCAGGCCATCTGTCATGTCGTACGTTGCTTTGAAGACAAGGATATCGCCCATGTGAGCGGTGCAGTCAATCCGGAGGAGGATATCAATACCATCAAAACAGAGCTGCTTCTGGCTGACCTTGAAACGGTGGACAGGGCGTTTTCGAAGGCTGAGAAACAGGCCAGGTCGGAACCGAAGGCTTACACGGATTCCATAGATTTCTATGCAAGCATCAGGAACCATCTCAATGATGGGTTGCAGGCTGTTTCATTTCACGCCGACCCCTCTCATGCCACTCTCATGGAAGGCCTCTTCCTTCTTACCGCAAAACCTGTCATTTATGTGGCGAATGTTGATGAGTCGGGTATCACCACCGATAACCCCCATGTGGAAGCCGTTCGAAAGACAGCGCAGTCAGAGAATGCCCGGTTCATCAAGATCTGTGCGAAGCTTGAGGAAGAAGCCATGCTTTTTGGCGAACAGGAAAAGCAGGAATTCCTGAATCTGTCGGGCATCAGGATATCCGGTCTCCAAAACCTTGTCATCCAGAGTTATGCGCTTTTGAACTACATCAGTTTCATTACCTTCAATGAGAAGGAGGTGCGTGCATGGACACTGGAAAACGGTACCACTGCCAGGGAAGCGGCAGGCAGGATCCATTCCGATATAGAAAGGGGCTTCATCCGCGCGGAAACCATCTCGTATGACGAACTTCTCCTGTGCGGTTCCTGGAGCCATGCAAGGGAAAAGGGGTCTCTGAGGATTGAAGGAAAAGAATACCGGGTGCAGGATGGGGATGTCATCCTGTTCCGGTTTCATGTATAGGAGCAATTTAATGGTTTCAACCGGCATTATCTGTGAATACAACCCCTTCCATCATGGCCACCTCCACCAGGTCAATTCCATTCTGGAAAAAAATCCGGACCGGCTTGTCGTTTGCCTGATGAGCTCCAACTTCCTCCAGAGGGGAGAACCGTCCATCATCGACAAATACGCCAGAGCCAGATGCGCCATCCAAAACGGTGCTGACCTGGTCATTGAACTGCCTTCTGTCTTCTCCTGCTCCAGCGCCGAGTACTTCGCCCAATCCTCCATCCTGATGTTCCAGCGCCTTGGCATCATCGATACCCTTTCTTTCGGAAGCGAATCCGGAAACCTTCCTTTGTTGAAAAAAATCGCAAAAACCCTCCTTTTTGAATCCTCCGACTACAGAGAAGCACTCAAAGCAGGCCTTGCGAAGGGCCTTTCTTTCCCGGGTGCAAGGGAATCCGCATTGAAAAGTGTTCTGGACCATTCCGAGGTCCAGGATGTCATCGGCCATCCCAACAACATCCTGGCCATCGAATATCTCAAGGCAATGGCCCTATATCAAGCGGAATTCAGCGCATCAACAATCATA
The DNA here is from genome assembly GCA_046484975.1 of Clostridia bacterium. Classification (GTDB taxonomy): domain Bacteria; phylum Bacillota; class Clostridia; order DUPQ01; family DUPQ01; genus JAWOHX01. The sequence goes on along the minus strand of JAWOHX010000052.1, from coordinate 14,077 downwards.
CGGAAGGGCTCTGCCTATACTGATGATACCATCAGTTCCAGCTTTCCCAGCGCCACCGCCATCAGAAAACTCATCCTGAATAAAGGCCTGGATGCTGTTGTTCCCCACATTCCCTCCCCCACTTACAAAGTGATGAAGGAGGAATTCGATGCAGGCAGGGGACCCGTGTCCATGGAGAATTTCAAGGATATCGTTCCTTACAGGATTTCCTCGATGAGCCGCAAGGAACTTGCAGAGTATCCATTCATGTCAGAAGGCCTGGAGAACCGCTTGCTCAAAGGAATGGAAAACGCCGGCACTGTTTCCGGCCTGGTCGATACATGCAGCACCAAGCGCTACCCCAAGACCAGGATCTCCCGGGCAATTTTCCATATCGTCCTGGGCATCACGGATGCGATCTACCAAAAGGCCATGGAAACCGGTCCCCAGTATGCGCATGTGCTGGGAGCCAGTCCCCGGGGAGAATCACTGTTCCCCATCATGCAAAGGAACGCATTGATTCCCTTCTTCACTTCCCTGAAGGGATTCTATGAAAGATGCAGCAAGACCCAACGGGCCCTTCTTGACATCGAAATCCGGGCCTGCAACATCTATGCGTCTGTCACGGACAGGCGATATAACCGGGAGTTCACCCGGAAGTTCGAGATATAAGAAAAGCGGATGCACCGCTTTGCATCCGCCGTTATGTTCTTTCCGGGAAATTATTTCCTTACAGCGTCGATGGCTGCATCTGCCGCAGAAGCTGCATCCGGTGTATAGATGTCAGCTCCCACCGTTACTTTGAAACTTTCGTTGACCGGGGCTCCACCAATCATGATGATGACCTTGTCCCTGATTCCTTTTTCTTCAGCTGCCTTAACCACGTTTTTCATTTCACCCATGGTTGTTGTCAGCAATGCGGAGCAAGCGATGATGCAGGCATTGTTGTCAATGGCGGCTTGGACGAATTTCTCAGCACTGACATCCACTCCCAGGTCCAGGACCTCAAATCCTTTTCCTTCCATCATCATTTTGACCAGGTTTTTTCCGATATCGTGCAGGTCGCCTTTGCATGTACCGAGGACAACGGTCCCGGATGATACGACACCCGCATCCACAAGGAGTGGCTTGAGCATTTCAGTTCCAGCATTCATGGCCCTTGCAGCGACAAGAACATCCGGTACGTACAGTTCATTGATTTTGAATTTCCCGCCCACGATGTTCATGCCGTGGAGAAGCCCGTCCTCAAGTATTGTCTTCGCGGAGATTCCTTCATCAATGGCCTGTTGGACCAGTTCTTTCACAACCTTGGCCTTGCCCACTTGCAAAGCTTCAGAGATATCTTTCATGTTGGTCATTCTTTTGCCTCCTAATCAACAGAATACGATTCTGTTTTATACTATTAACATTTAAACAAAAAACCGGCAACATTTCAACTCTTTTTTTTTATTATTTCAAAAAAAGCTTGAAATACTTCTTTTTCCCTCTTCGAATCAATATTTCACCTTCCTTAAATGCATCGACGGTTACTTTCATTTTGAAATCATCAACTTTCACGTCGTTGACAGTGATGCCACCATCAAGGACCAACCGCCTGGCTTCCCCTCTTGAGGCGGTGAACCCGCAGGCCGTCAGCACATCAAGGATATCCATCCACGATGCCAGGTCGTTTTCGTTGACTGCCATCCCCGGGATGTCCTCCGAGGACCCGGTCCCCTTGAACAAGGCATGGGAGGCTTCCCTTGCAGCGTCCGCTTTGCCGGTGCCATGGACGATTTTTGTCACCTCATAAGCAAGGACCTCTTTTGCGGCATTGATGTCCCGGTCCTTCAGCGCTTCCATCTCACGAATATCCGCCATTGGCAGGAAAGTCAGGAGTTTCAGGCAACGGATGACGCTTTCATCTTCAATGTTCCGCCAATACTGGAAAAAGTCATAAGCGCTCGTCTTATCTTCATCCAGCCAGACCGCTCCCTGCTCTGTTTTCCCCATTTTCGCTCCGTCAGAGGTCAGGAGCAACTGGAAGGTCATGCCATGGGCCTCCTTGCCCTCCACCCTTCGGATCAGGTCCGCCCCACTGATGATGTTGGACCACTGGTCGTCACCCCCAAGCTGAAGCTTGCATCCGTATTCCCTGTTGAGCACGAGGAAATCATAGCTCTGCATGAGCATGTAGTTGAATTCGATGAAGGTCAGTCCTTTTTCCAGCCTGCTTTTGAAGCACTCGGCTGTGAGCATTCTGTTCACGGAAAAATGTACGCCGATTTCCCGCAGGAAATCGATGTAGTTCAGTTTTCCCAGCCATTCATGGTTGTCCAGCATGAGTGCCTTTCCCCCGCTGAAATCCACAAAGCGGGACATCTGCTTCATGAAGCAACTGGCGTTGTGCTTAATCTGCTCATCCGTGAGCATTTTTCTCATGTCGCTTTTCCCCGAGGGATCCCCAACCATCGCGGTCCCTCCCCCCAGTATTGCGATGGGACGGTGCCCAGCCTTCTGCATATGGGCCATGACGATCAGCTGGAGAAAATGGCCGATATGAAGGCTGTCAGCTGTTGGATCGAAGCCGATATAGAACGTGACGCTCTCATTCCCGAGAATTTCCCTGATCTTTTCCTGGTTGGTTGTCTGTGCGATGAAACCCCGTTCATCCAGAACATCAAATACATTCATTCCATTCATCCCTTTCAAATAAATTTAAAAAGCACCCTTTCGTTCTTTTAAGGACGAAACAGTGCCGTGGTACCACCTTAATTCGCATGCCTTGACATGCCTTGTTCATAACTTATCCGTTAACGGGGATAACCCGTTTTCCCCTACTGCCATTTCAAGGAAACACTCCAGGGTGTATTTCAACTTCCGACGCCTGCCTGCTTCCACCAACCGCAGGTCTCTCTGTAAGCTTGCCGGGGGTTTACTCTCCCCATCATCGATTATTGTATATGATATTACCATATAAATATCACAAAATCAAACCAACCTCGCAAAATTTACACTTCTGTAATAATAGGGATGATCATCGGATTCCTTTTTGTCTTGTCATAAATGAATTTCCTAAGGTTTTTTTTGATGGCCGATACTTTTTCAGAGTTCTCATACTCCTCATCGGGCATCCTTTTGATGACATCAATGATCCTGTTTTTCATTTCCTGTATGAGTTCCTCGGATTCCTTCATGTAGATGAATCCCCGGGAAATGATGTCCGGTCCTGAAAGAATATGGGAGGAATTCTTTTCCATGGTCACGACGATGGTCATGATGCCGTCCTGAGCCAGGTGCTTCCTGTCCCTCAGCACCACGGTTCCAACATCCCCCACACCCAGTCCGTCCACCATGATGTTCCCGGCATTTACCGTACCCGCTCTGACAGCTTTGCTTCCTGATATCTCCAGGACCTGGCCGTTTTCCATGATGAAAATGTTCTCTTCGTCCATTCCCATCTCCCTGGCAATCTGTGCATGTTTGACAAAGTGCCTGTATTCGCCATGGGCCGGGATGAAATATTTCGGTTTCACGATATTGTGGAGAAGCTTCAGTTCCTCCCTGCAGGCATGCCCTGACACATGGATCTCATGCAGGGACTCGTAAATGACCTCTGCACCCTTTTTAAAAAGTTCGTTGATCACATTGAACAGGTGCTTCTCGTTCCCTGGAATCACGGATGCGGATATGACGACGAGGTCCCCCTTACCGATCTCCACCTTCTTGTGATTGGCGAAAGCCATCCTGGTCAACGCTGACATGGGCTCCCCCTGGGTCCCGGTGCTGATGAGAACCAGTTTGTCTGGCGGATACTTGCTCATCTCTGAGGGATCGATGACGACCCCCTCCCCCACAGTCAGGTATCCCAGCTCTATGGATTTGGAGATGACATTCTGCATGCTTCTTCCAAAGATGACAATCTTCTTGTCAAACATCACCGACGCATTGATGATATGCTGGATCCGATGGACATTGGAGGCAAAGGTGGCGACGATGATCCGGCCTTTCGCGGTGCGGAAGATGCTCTCGAATGCCTCTCCCACTTTCTTCTCACTGATGGTATATCCGTTCCTTTCGGAATTGGTGCTGTCTGCCATCATCAGAAGGACTCCCTTTTGTCCGATCTGGGCAATCCGCTTCAGGTCGATGGGTTTATCATCCACAGGGGTATAATCAATTTTAAAATCAGATGTGTGGAGGATGATCCCCAGCGGTGTGGTAATGGCCAGCATGGCGGCATCGGCGATGCTGTGGTTGGAATTGATGAATTCCACACTGATTTTTCCGAACTGCACGTGCTGTCCCTGTTTGACAACCTCAAGTTTGGTTGTGGAGAGAATATGATGCTCTGCCAGCTTGTACTGCAACAGCCCGAGCGTCAATGCCGTGCCATAAACAGGCACAGACAAGCTTCTCAATAAATAAGGGACAGCTCCGATGTGGTCCTCATGGCCATGGGTGAGCACGATGCCGCGGATCTTCTCCTTGTTTTCCTCAATGAAGGAAAAATCCGGGATGACGATGTCGATGCCCGGCATGTCATCCTTGGGGAAAGCGATTCCACAGTCCACGATAATCATGTCATCGCCATATTCAACCACAGTAATGTTCTTCCCGATTTCCTGCATTCCTCCGAGAGGTATGATGCGAAGTCTGGTTGTTTGTTTACTCAATCGTTCATTCTCCTAATAGATGAAACTATGGATCAGGTGCGCGTTTACTTTTTCGGCAATGATCTCATAATTCCCCCGGGCATCCGTCAGGACCATCGTCCCTGCATCCGTGCTAAAATCATAGAAAGCCAGGAATGCGATATATCCGTTCTCCCGGAAATCCCAGGCGGAGGTCACATCCTGAGCAATCACCTCGTTGTTCTTTTGTCCGTATAAAAACTGCACCTTGATGTCCCCGGTCAGCTCTCTTCTTTTGAAATATACCAACTTATCCCCGTCTTCCATGAATTCATAATTAAAGACATCAGAAATCTCAATCATTGATTTCTTGTTGTCCTCATCAAGAAGGAAAAGGGTTCCACCTGAGACATACGCCTTGTGTCTTCCGTCGTTGGTGACGCGGACTTCCTTGGTGTCGTCATTCCCGGTGAATTTCACGTATTCCCCGTTCTCCTGGAATGAGACATGGATGATGGTCCCTCCACTGTCCTCGGAATAATATTCCATGGTGGTGAAATTCATGTAATTCTGAGAGTACTGCACCTTGTTGACGGCGACCTTGCTGCCCAGAAGAATTTCCTGGCCATCCATCATGTAATATATGTCCGCCGCGTTGACCATGTCCAAATAATTCTTGAAATAGATGTTACGCTGGATGAAAGTGCTGTCCATCATGCGAGCGGTGTAGATGTCGGTCAGTCCCCAGACATTCTTCGCAACTGTCTCCTTGTTTCCCGTTGAAAGATCCATTCTCACCATGTCTCCGCTTTTCTTCTCGATGGAAGCGTTTTCAATCATAAGGACAGTCTGAACAGGCTCATCAGCATATATCTGTGTGATAGATTGCCCGATGATGCGTGTGGATCCGGATTCATAGATGTAAGCATCCAGCATCTCATTGGCTTCCGGTCTTGCAACATAGAGGATTCTGGTGCCATCTCTGTTGATGATGGGCCAGTTGTTCCGGAACGTGCCTGAAGGGTTGTGCTTTCCGTGCAGGTGGGCGTCATCGGCCACCAGGATGCTTTCCCCGTCCTGATGGACATACATGGACGTCGTATTGTTGACATAGGAATAATCCTTGTGGTAGACCGCGACATTGCCGTTGCCGCTTAAAGTGAAACAGATGAAGTCCACATTGGAGTCGATGTGTTCCGTCCCGCTCTCCTTGTTGTATTTATATAGATCGTAGCTTTTCCCTTCCTCTGTGAAAGACACCGAGACATACAGAACCGTATCATAATCATCCGATACCACATATTCCAGGATTGCATTCTCACCAATGAGTTCCTTTTTCCCGTCAGAATAGACATAAAGGTCCCCGAAATAGGTTGATTGCTTGAAATTGATGTTCTCAAGGAAAAACATCCTCGTCTGATCCGGGGTGATCTGGACGCTGACCAGCACGGTGTTGGCCTCAGAAATGCTCCACTCCTTGAGAAGGTTCCGTGATATCAGGATGGCTTCGTTGCCGTGCTCTTTTAAAAACAGCATGTTGTTGTGCACATAATACACAGGACTTTCATACTTTACCGATCCCTTGAAAACAACCCGATTGTCCGAGCTGACCACAATGACCGCGATGGCGATGATCACCAGGATACCGATATAAAATCCGAACTTATTCATGAATTTCTTGATTCCGGAGAAATTTCTTTTGTTTTTTTCTTGTTCTTCCATACTAACCCTTCCTTGTCTTTTATACAAACCGATCCAAAGGATTCTGCCTGTGGCATTCCTCAATGACCGCCATCTGCCGCACCACCTGATCAGGGCTGACCAGTAGGGGGCCGTCATTCACGATATGCTCATATAGCATCTCATAGAATTTTCCGGTCATATCTGCAAACGTTCCGTATTCCTCTTGCTTGTAGTCCCATGTGCCCTCGTGCCAGTTGATGGTCTCTGAACAATAACCCGGTTCGCCGTCCTCATCCTCAAGGGGTTCCCTGATGAGTTTCTGCGGAGTAAGCTCCTCTTCGATGAAATATTTGTAGTCGATATGATCCATGGTCCCTTTCAGTCCTCCTTTGGAACCCTGAATGCTATAGGTGAAGGGAGAAAACGCCTGGCAGGAGGAAATCTCGATGTCGATCACCGGCTTTTCCTTTCCGCTCAGGATGAGTTTTACATAATCCTCCGCATCCCCGAAGGTGTTGACACGGTCCATGTAACACCGGACATCAGGCATTCCTTCCCCAAAAAGAACAAGCGCCTGGTCCAATGGATGCGGGCCTGTGTTCAAGAGGCTTCCCCCGTTGTATGACTGGATGGTCTGCCAGTCCCATCTTCTGGAATATCCACTGAAGGAGATGCTGATCTGTACCGGCCTTCCAAGAACCCCCGATGCAAGGATCCTTTGAATCTCCGTGAAATACGCAGCGAATCTGGACTGTTGGAATACCGTGAATACGCATCCGTTTTCCCTGGCCGTATCGATGAGAAGATTCAATTCACTGGCGTTTTTTGCAACAGGCTTGTCGCACAGGACATTGAATCCGGCCTCCAGAAGATGCTTCGTGATTTCCACGTGAAGATGGCTGGGCGTTGCATTGACGACCATGTCGATGTCTTTCCTTTGGAGCAGTTCCCTGTAATCCGCATAGGTATCCACATCATCGCCATATCTTGCGGCGGCTGCTTTCCTTCTGTTCTCAAGGGGATCCACCACAGCCACTGTATGGAAAAGATGGGGCTGTAGGAGGAAGTTTTTCCCGTGGATCTTCCATCCACTTCTTCCCTGCCCGAGAATGGCGACTCTCAATTGTTTTTTCATGTCCTGCTCCTTTCGTGCAAATGAATGCCTTTATTAATATATACCAGCCATCTTTAAAATTCAATCTAAACGTTAAGACATGAATTTATGGGGGATTTCTTCCAGGAGCCAGAAAACTACTTGTTCCATTTTGCATTCCTGATGGTGGCCGTCCCGTCATCCAAAAAGGAACTGTTTCCTTCATAAGCCATGGATGTCCTTTCCTGATCTATCACAATGCATGTCACGGAGGCATTCTCGTGCCATCTGATCCCATCCAGGGCTTGGATGTCCTGGTGAAGCAGATGCGCGATAAGGGCCCTGAGGACCGTCCCGTGTGTGAAGACGGCAATGCATCGGCCTTTTTGTTCCCGGAGTATTTCTTCAATGGCCCGGGTCGACCGGTCGTACATGGTTTTCACGCTCTCCCCTTCCGGCATGGTCATCCGGGAAGGAACCTCCACCCACAGCTGATATTCTTTTTCCCATTGACGCATGAGGACATCCCATCTTGTTCCTTCCCAGAGTCCCCCGTTGATCTCTTTGAGCCGCTCATCAAAATGAATATCTGAAATAAATGCAGGCAAAGCAATCTGGCATGTCTTTGCAGCCCTTTTCAATGGACTGGAGTAGACACACTCAATTGCTTTGTCTTCAAGGAAGCCTTTGAGCAGGATGGCTTGCCGTATCCCTTTTTCAGTCAATGGCAGGTCTGTCCATCCATTGAAATTCCCGTTCACATTTCCCTCCGACTCCGCATGCCGGATCAAATACAGTCTTGTTTCCATTTTTCACCCATTTAGAATAATTGTATTTCTCAATGCCCCGATGCTTTTCAATCCATGATGGAGAAGATGGGTTTCCATCTCCCTCACTGTTCTGGCAAGGGCATCCGGGTCCATGAAATTCCATGTTCCAATCATTATAGCATGTGCTCCCGCAATAATAAACTGCAAGGCATCATCCCCGCAGGTGATCCCACCCATTCCGATGACAGGGATTCCGACGGATTGCACCGCCTCATAAGTCATCCGTAGAGCCACCGGTCGCACGGCCGGACCTGAAAGGCCGCCTGTGTTGTTGGCCAGGACAGGCCTGCAGGTCGACGTGTCGATGACCATCCCGGTCATTGTGTTGATCAAGGAAATGCAATCGGCCCCGCCTTCCTCCGCTGCACGGGATATTTCCCCGATGTCCGTCACGTTCGGGGTCAGTTTGACGATCAATGGCTTATCCGTGGCCATCCTCACTGCTTTTGTAATGCCGTACGTTCCTTCCCTCGTGGCCCCAAAGGAGGCGCATCCCTGCCTGACATTCGGGCAGGAAATGTTCAGCTCTATGAAATCGATGTCCGCATCTTCCAACCTGACGGCCATCTCCACATATTCCTCCATGGTGTTCCCCGCGATGTTCACAATGATCTTCGTGTCGTATCCCCTCAGGAAGGGGAGCTCTTCGCGGATGAAAGCATCCACCCCTGGATTCTGCAGACCGACACTGTTAAGGATCCCGGAAGGAGTCTCAACAATCCTTGGGGATTTGTTCCCCTGTCTGGGCTGAAGCGTCAGTCCTTTCACCGCGATGCCGCCAACTTTGTTCAGATCGGTCAGAAGGCTGTATTCCCTGCCAAAGCCATAGGTACCGCTGGCAGCAATGACAGGATTTTTCAATGTGATTCCACAGAGATCAACCCTCAGGTCTGCTGTCTTATTCATTCGTCTCCATCCTTGCCATATATTTCATGCCCATAGAAAACCGGGCCGTCCTTGCACACATGGAGCATCTCCTCCTGTCCGTTTTTCCTGACCCGGCATGCGCATACCAGGCATGCCCCGATGCCGCACCCCATCCGTTCCTCCAGGGATACCTGGCAAAGACAGCCTGCCTCTGCAGCCGTTTTGGCCACTTTCCCCATCATTACATCCGGCCCGCAGGTATAGATCATGTCATATCCCTCCCCCAGGCAGTTGTTCCGGAAGCTTTCTGTCACATACCCTTGCAGCCCGCAGCTGCCGTCATCACTGCACAGGAAAACCCTGTCGACGACTTCAGAGAATTCATCCAGCAATATTACGGAGTCAGCACACTGGAACCCGGCATAATAGTCCACATGGATTCCTTGCAGCCTCTTTGCCAGGAAATGCAATGGGAAAATCCCGATTCCTCCTCCCACGAGGGCAATTTTCCCATGGCGTTCATCCATCCGGAAACCTGTGCCCAAAGGGCCGATGACATCCACCGTTTCCCCGGGTTTTTTCATGGAAAGTCTCCTGGTTCCCTCTCCTTTGACCTGAAACACCAATTCGAATTCCCCCCGGCCTATGTCCGTGTCATAAATGCTCAACGGGCGGCGTAGAACCATGTCCATGGCGTCTGAGCACCTGACGGCGACAAACTGTCCGGGTTCCGCCTTTTCCGCTATATATGGATCCTCCAGGATGAAGCGGAATACATCATGACGGACGCATATGGATTCCTTGAGCAGCGCATCAGTCCTTTTCATGTTGTACTCCCCTTTCCATGAGACCGAGTTCCAGAACCTCCATCGTCCGTATGTCCACATTCTCCTCCAGGCATTTCACAAAAGCCCTGGCAGTATCAAGGGATGTCAGGCAGGGGATGGAGGTCTCCACGGATTTCCTTCTGATCTTGAATCCGTCCCGTTCAGGCTTTCTCCCTTTCGTGGGTGTATTGATGACCGCGCAGAGTCTTGCGCTCTCCATCAGGGTGATGATGTCCGTGCCTTGCTCCCCGATTTTTTTAACGACGCTGGTCGCTATCCCCTGCTTGTTCAGGGACAGGGCTGTCTTTCCGGTGGCATACAGCGTATACCCGGCTCTTTCAAGGCTTTCTGCGATGGGAACCAATTCCTGCTTGTCTGTGTCCCTTACCGTCATCAGGACGGCTTTCCTGTCCTTGTGAATGGTCATTCCGCTTGCCAGCAGGCCTTTGAACACCGCTTCTTTGTATATCCTGCCGATCCCAAGAACCTCTCCAGTGGATTTCATCTCCGGTCCAAGGGTGGCGTCCACGTCCTGGAGTTTTTCAAAGGAGAAGACCGGGACTTTCACGGCAAAATATTTGCTTTCAGGGAAAATACCCAATCCATAGCCCATGTCCTTGATCTTTTTCCCCATGATTGCCTGGGTCGCAAGCCTCACCACCGGGATCCCAGTGACCTTGCTGATGTAAGGAACCGTCCGGCTTGACCTGGGGTTCACTTCTATCACATACAGTTCCTCGTTGCAGAGGATATACTGCACGTTCATCATGCCAATGATTCCAAGTTCCCTTGCAATGGCACAGGTATGGGCATGGATGCTTTTTTTCAACCTTTCGCTCAGTGAGACCGGCGGGTATATGGAAATGCTGTCCCCGGAATGGACACCAGCCCTCTCAAGATGCTCCATGATACCCGGAATCAGGATATCCTCTCCATCACAGATGGCATCCACTTCGATTTCCCGGCCCATCATATATTTGTCGACGAGAATGGGATGTTCCTGTGTGTTGATGTTGATGATGTCCATGTACTCCACCATGTCCTGGTCATCATACGCGATTTCCATCCCCTGTCCCCCCAGGACATAGGACGGCCTCACAAGAACCGGATATATCAGCCCCCTGGCCGCTTCCACTGCCTCATCCCTTGTGAAAACCGTTTTTCCCTCTGGCCTCGGAATGCCGATTTTCCCAAGCATGGCATCGAATTTTTCCCTGTCCTCCGCCTTGTCCGTGTTCTCCAGGCTCGTGCCGAGTATGGCGACTCCCATGCCGGACAAGGCCTTGGCCAGCTTGATGGCTGTCTGTCCGCCGAATTGCACGATGGCTCCCATGGGTTTTTCTGTTTCAACGACATTCCGTACATCCTCCTCGGTCAATGGCTCAAAATACAGTTTGTCCGCGGTATCGAAATCCGTGCTCACGGTTTCGGGGTTGTTGTTGATGATGATGGTCTCATAGCCAAGTTCCTTCAATGCCCAGATGCAATGAACACTGCAGTAGTCAAACTCAATTCCCTGGCCAATGCGGATGGGGCCGGAGCCGATGACCAGCACCTTCTCCCTTTCGCTTGCACGGGATTCGCTGTCCGTGTCGTAGGTGGAATAATAGTAGGGGGTCATGGCTTCAAATTCCGCAGCACAGGTATCCACCATCTTGAAGGAAGCCTTGATGCCGTGGGTTAGCCTCATATGACGGATTTCCTTTTCCCCGGTTCTGAGAAACCTGGCGATTTCCCTGTCGGCAAATCCCAGTTTCTTCAGTTCAAGAAACTCCTCCGGCGAAAGGTCCGTCTTTTGCATGGTCTTCAGTTTTTCCTCCCTTTCGACGATGTTTCTGATGGCATGGAGAAAGAATTTATCCACCATGGTCGTATCATATATTTCCTGGATGCCCACTCCCTTCCTGATGGCTTCCGCCAGGACGAAAAGGCGCATATCGTCCACTTTTTTAAGCCTCTCCCTCAGTTCCCCCACACTCATGTCCGACACGAAGGGCTGGTCAAAGGAATAGGTGTTCAGTTCCAGGGATCGCAGCGCTTTGAGCAGGGCGGATTCCATGGAGTTGCCCAGGGCCATGACTTCCCCTGTGGCTTTCATCTGCGTCCCAAGCAAGCGCTTGGCCTTCACAAACTTGTCGAAAGGCCATCTGGGAATTTTCACCACCAGATAATCCAGGGAAGGTTCAAAGCAGGCATAGGTCTTTCCAGTAACCTCGTTGAGGATTTCGTCCAGATGATAACCTATGGCGATCTTGGTGGCCACTTTCGCAATGGGATATCCAGTGGCTTTGGAAGCAAGGGCGGAGGACCTGCTGAGCCGTGGGTTGACCTCAATGACAGCATAATCAAAGCTGAAAGGATCCAATGCGAACTGAACATTGCATCCGCCTTCGATTTCCAGTTTCGTGATAATCTCATGGGCGGAAGTCCGCAGCATTTGATATTCCTTGTCTGATAATGTCTGTGATGGTGCAACGACGATGCTGTCCCCGGTATGCACCCCCACGGGATCGATATTCTCCATGTTGCAGACGGTAATGACATTGCCAACCCCGTCCCGTATGACCTCGTACTCAATTTCTTTCCATCCGGAGATGCATTTTTCCACAAGGATCTGTCCAACCCTGCTTGCCCGTATGCCATTGATTCCGATTTCCTTTAATTCCGAACTGTCCTGGGCGATCCCGCCGCCTGTGCCTCCGAGAGTGTAGGCTGGCCGGACAATGACAGGATATTCAATCACCTCAGCAAAGGCAAGGGCGTCCTGGATGTTGGTCACCACCTTGCTTGCGATAACAGGCTGCCCGATGCTTTCCATGGTATCCTTGAATTCCTGCCTGTCCTCCGCCATTCGGATTGCTTTCACTGAAGTGCCAAGGAGACGAATCCCCATCTTTTCCGTCAATCCGGTCTCAAATATTTCCATGGCCAGGTTCAGCCCCGTCTGGCCTCCCAAAGTCGGCAGGATGCTGTCGGGTCGCTCATCCATCAGTATTTTCTTCAGGACCTCGATGTTCATGGGCTCGATGTATATCTTGCCTGCAATGTTCGTGTCGGTCATGATGGTGGCCGGATTGCTGTTGAAGAGCACGGTCTCGATGCCTTCCTGCTTCAGAGCGGTGCAGGCCTGGGTTCCCGCATAATCAAATTCCGCCGCCTGCCCTATGATGATGGGACCGGATCCGATGACGAGGACCTTCCGGATATCGCTTCTTTTAGGCATGTTGTCCTCCCTTCATGCAATCCTTCATCATCCGCTGGAAATCATCGAACAGATATCCCGTGTCACCGGGACCCGGAGAAGCCTCCGGATGAAATTGGACGGTGAACAGGGGATGTGCCAGGTGTCTGAATCCCTCCACGGTTCCATCGTTCATGTTGAAGTGGGTGATTGCAATCTCTTTTTCATCAAGGCTGGTTCCGATCACCGCATACCCATGGTTCTGGCTGGTGATATATACATTCCCCTTCAGAAGGTCCTTTACGGGGTGATTGCTTCCCCTGTGCCCGTATTTCAGCTTTTCCGTATCCCCGCCCAGAGCCAGGGCGGCCAGTTGGTGGCCAAGGCATATTCCAAAGACAGGTATCTTCCCGATGACTTCCTTCAGGCATTGAATTTCATCCTTGCAATCCTTCGGATCGCCCGGCCCGTTGCTTAAGACCAGCCCGTCGAACATGCCGGAGAGGATTTCTCCGGAAGACACATCAGATGGAAATACCGTGATGTCCATGTTCCTTTTCTCAAGACTCCGGATGATATTCCTCTTCAGGCCGAAATCCATCAGTGCCACCCTGCATCCTGTTCCTGCAACCCGGTATTTCTGCTTTGCAGTCACCGACCTCACCGGGTTTTTTATTTCATAGCGGTGGATTTTCTCCATGAGACCTTCCGGAATGGATGGCCCGCCTTGTACAATGGCGCCCTTCATCGTGCCTTTTTCCCGGATGATCCTTGTGACTTGTCTGGTGTCGATCCCCTCGATGCCGGGCACCATGTGCCTGCTCATGTATTCATCCAGTGTTGTCTCACTCCTGAAGTTGCTGGGTATTTTACAGCTCCCGGGGGACCGCGAGTCGCCGAGCGGCCGGGAGCGCGGTGCGGCCCGACGGGGTCGCACGGCGGGGGGCACGGGCGGAGGCGTGCCTCGATGTCCACGGGCCGGGGGCGGAGGCGGCGGAGTGGTG
>JAWOHX010000046.1:0-7934 GCA_046484975.1 Clostridia bacterium | reverse complement strand
GCAGCTGCTAATATATTGATCGTTGAGGTCAGCAAACTATGATAAGACTCGATCACGATACTTAGATCCCGAAGTCCACTGACATAACCGGATAAATGAAATATAGAGGATGGCATCCTGACCATAGGGAACTCTGGTGACCAGGTCATATATTCCATCTTCACCCTTCCCCACAGACTCGTCATTGAGATACAGGGCAGGTTCCTTGAGGAACTGCCGGAGGAGACCCTGTGTAGGGACGATGCCTTCGAAAGCATCTGCGTCGAGATGCCAGGAGAGCATGTCATCCTCATCACAGTAAACATGAAAAAACCTTTCAAAGTAACGCATGAGCAGTCCGGAGACGATACCATATTTGCTTTTGAGGAGACGTTGAACGCGGATGTGCTGGTATACCGGAACAGCACCACCCGCCAGTTTTTCACCTTTCGCGACATCTTTCTCACCAGCAGGTCGGACAGCGATTCCCGGCATTACACGGAATCATACAGCCAGGATGGGCTTTCCTATTCCATCAGGCTGGAGAATGCCAGGGCCAAAAAACTGCAGGAGGAAACCCTTGTTTTCAATGACAACCTTTTGAACAGGCTGGAAATCAACAAGGACGACACCCATACCACCATCACCTTCCACAGCACCAGGAAACTCATCTATTATCCCAATACCAGGGATTATGATTCCACCATCACCCTGATCGACCCGGACAACGAAAAGGACTATATCGTCATTGACCCGGGCCATGGGGGTCTGGACCCTGGGGCCGCATTGGGCGACAGGATTGAGAAAGGCATCAACCTGGAATTGTCCATGATTCTGTATCGGGAATTGGAAAGAAGGGGCCATGCAGTGTATGTGTTGCGGGAAGAGGATATTTTCATTGGCCTGTTTGAGAGAATTGAGATCGCGAACCTGCTCAATGCAAGGCTTTTCCTGTCCATCCATGTGAATTCCCTTGATGACTACAGCGTCAATGGCATCCTGTCCCAGTACAAGAACGACAAGCAGCTGGCCAATCTGGTCCATCAGAATGTACTGAACAGAACCGGTGCGCGGAACATGGGCATCGGGTACAGGAATGATCTCCTTCTGTTGAACCGGGCAAAAATGCCCATCCTGTTGTTTGAAACGGGTTACCTTACCAACGACGGGGACTGGGAACGCCTCAACGATCAGGCATACCTGACGAAAATGGCCATGGGCATGGCCGATGGAATCGAGGAGTACCTGGCCGGCAATTGAATAGGGGACGAGGGGAGGAGCCTGCCATGAGGACCGACGGAAGATCAAAAGAGCAGTTGCGGGAAATAAGGATTACCAGGCACTATACCATCCATGCGGAAGGATCGGTGCTTGTGGAGTTCGGGAATACAAAAGTATTGTGCAATGCCTCTGTGGAGGACAAGGCACCGCCGTTCAAAGTGGGGACGGGTGAGGGCTTTGTCACTGCGGAATATGCCATGCTGCCAAGGTCCGTCCAGACAAGGATTCCCAGGGAAATCAGCAAGTTGAAAAAAGACGGACGGGCATCTGAAATACAGAGGCTGGTGGGACGCTCCCTCAGGGGAGCGGTGGACATGAAGCTGCTCGGAGAACGGCTTGTGGTCATTGACTGCGATGTCATCCAGGCGGATGGCGGGACAAGGACGGCCGCAGTGACCGGAGGGTTTGTCGCACTGCATGACGCCTGTTCCTGGCTTCTGGACCAGGGCATGATCTCAAAAATGCCCATCCTGGACTTTGTTGCTGCTGTCAGCGTGGGAATCAGGGACGGTGAAGTGTTGTTGGATCTGTGCTACGAGGAAGATTCCACAATGGACGTGGACATGAATGTTGTCATGACAGGACAAGGCGGACTCGTCGAGATCCAAGGGACAGCGGAAGGCCGTCCATTTTCAAAGAAACAATTGGACGCCATGCTTCGTCTGGCAGGAAAAGGAATCGACGAACTCATACGCATCCAGAAAGAGTCCCTGGGTATTCCGTTATGAAAAAGAAAAAACTGGTCATCGCGACCAACAATAGACATAAGATGCAGGAAATATCCTCCATCCTGGAGGATTCCCCCTACAAGGCTGTTTCCATGGAATCGGAGGGAATCTTCATGGACCCGGAAGAATCCGGGAATACCTTTGCTGAAAATGCCCTCATCAAGGCAAAGGCGGTTTCCCTGGCCACAGGCCACCCGGTGGTGGCGGATGATTCCGGACTGATGGTGGATTGCCTGGGCGGTGCGCCCGGGGTATTATCAAAACGATATTCGGGACCACAGGCCACGGACCAGGAGAACAACAGGCTCCTGATTGAGAACATCAGGAAATTCCCTCCGGAGTCAAGGACGGCGCGTTTCGTCTGCAACATGGCTTTCGTCCGGCCCGGGGGGACACATTTCGTGGTGGAGGGGAGCTGTGAGGGAATCATCCTTTTGGAACCCCGGGGAAGCGGTGGGTTCGGATACGATCCCGTCTTTTTTGTCAGTGCGCTGGGCAAAACCTTCGCAGAGCTTTCCATGGAGGAAAAGAACAAGGTCAGCCATCGCGCAAAGGCTCTGATGCAACTGAAAGACAGACTGGAGGAAGGGGAATGAACGGCTGGCTCCTGACGCTCACAGCCCTTGCCTTGTCCATGGACGCCTTCGCCGTATCCGTTTGCTGCGGGATATCCGGCCGTTCCGCTGATAAAAGGCTCAAATGGTTGTCCAGTATTTCCTTTGGTCTGTTTCAGGGCATCATGCCATTGCTGGGATACCTGCTTTCCAGAAACTTCAGCGACCATTTCGAGCAGTATTCCGGAATAATTGCCTTTCTCATCCTATCGGTCATTGGTTTCAAGATGGTCATTGAGTCCTTGTCAAAAAAAGACAGGACATGCAGGCTCCTGAACGTCGGCAGCATTCTTCTGCTTTCCCTGGCCACCAGCATTGATGCCTTTGCCACTGGCATCGGGTTTGGACTGCTGGAGATCAATATCATTGCGGCCGCCCTGCTGATTGGCTTCATCACGTTTGCGGTATCCCTGCTGGGATCCTTCTTCGGGGATAAAATCGGGGCTTTCATCAGAAACAGGGCGGAAACCGTTGGAGGGGTCATCCTCATTCTCATCGGACTCAAGATTCTTCTGGAGAGCATAATATAGGTTCTGCTCTGATTTAACTTATATTCCATTGTATTAACGCATGGTATAATGTATAATTATTCATAACATGAATAGAGGAGAGAACATGGGTAAAAATTTCATCATTTTCTCAAACCTGGAAAAAGACCCGGAACGGGAATACCTGGACAAGGTCGCGGACATCATCATCGGGAACGGTGGATCGGTATCCCTAAAGATGCACATGGGAAAGAACGAGAAGATCATGGGCACACACCTGGAGCAGGCCGACATCATCATCTCCCTCGGGGGGGACGGGACTTTCCTGAACATCGCCAGGCAGGTGTACCAGTCCCGGAAACCAATCCTGGGTATCAACATCGGCTCCCTGGGTTTTTTGTCGGAGATTGAGTTCCAGGATCTCGGGGAAAGCATCGCTGACATCATGAAGGGCAACTACACCATCCTGAAAAGAATGATGCTCCAAGCCACCATTTTCAGGGATGGCAAGAAGATGAAAAAACTCACGGCATTGAACGACATCGTCATATCCCGCGGGGAGATGTCCAAGATTGTTCGATTGTCCATCATGATCAATGGTTCCTATGTGGATACCTTCCCGGGCGACGGTATTGTGGTCTCCACGCCCACCGGCTCCACGGGTTACTCCCTCTCAGCAGGCGGCCCTGTGGTGGACCACAGGGAGAAACTGATCATCATCACTCCCATCTGCCCCCATACCATGCACGCCAGGTCCTTCATCACCTCTGAATTAAGCGAAGTGGCCATTGATGTGATGGAAACGGAGAGTTTCCCTTGCATCCTCACCTCCGACGGGCAGAAGGGATTTGACCTGCAGGGCAAGGATCGGGTGCTCATATCGAAAAGCATCCATTCCGTCCATGTCATCCGGATGAACAAGAATGGATTCTACGAGACATTGAGGAATAAAATATATTACAGGAGCAAATAGTCTATGATGAAGCATAAAAGGCACTTGAGGATATTGGAAATCATCGAAAAATGGGACATACAGACCCAGGAGGAACTGGCGGAAATGCTTCATGCCTCCGGATTCGAGGTGACCCAGGCCACGGTATCACGGGACATCAAGGACTTGAGACTGGTGAAAATAACCGGGGAGAAAGGGGAAACGAAGTATATGGCCCAGAAGGAGACCAAGCATCTCATATCCGAAAGGCTGATGACGGTTCTGAAACAGTCGTTTATCTCCAGCGACTGCGCCGGGAACATCCTGGTGATCAAGACATTGCCGGGAATGGCCCAGGCGGCGGCCTCAGCCATCGACAATCTGGGTTTCGAGGGGATCATCGGGACCATCGCAGGGGACGACACGATCTTTTCCGTGACAAAGAGCCCGGAAGAGGCAAAGAATACAATGTTGTATTTCAAGAATGAATTGAGGGATATCCACTGATCAAACAACTTTCGGTCAGGAATTTTGCAATCTTCAAGGATGTTGCCATCGATTTCAACAATGGCCTAAGCATCATCACCGGGGAATCGGGAGCAGGCAAATCCGTTCTGGTCAATGCCTTGTCATTGATATCCGGGACAAGGGCGACCCGTGAAATGGTCCGGAACGAAAGCCCCTTCGCCATGGTGGAGGCGGTGTTTGAGCTCAATGCCATCCAGAAGGGGAAGCTGGAGGGAATCGAGGGGATGGAACTTGACCCATCGGACAGTCATTTCGTCATCACCAGGCAGATATATGCAGACCAACGGTCCATCTGCAGGATCAACGGGAAAATCAGGAACCTGTCCTGGATCATTGAGGCGGCTTCCGTTCTGATGGACATCCATGGACAATACGAGAACCAGTCCCTGCTGGACGAAAAAAACCATCTGCGTTTTCTTGATATGTATGCGGATGACATCCAGCCCCTGAAGGGGGAATATGCCATCCTGCTGAATTCCTACAGGGAGGCGGTTTCCTATGTGCTGCAATCTTCCGGCAGCCTGGAAGAGCGGGAAAGGGAGAAGTCGATCCTGAAATTCCAGATCATGGAGATTGACCAGAGCAAAATCGGACAGGAGAACATCGAGGAGCTGGAGCAGCAAAAACACATAATGGAGAACGCGGAGAAATACAAGCAGGCCCTGTATCATGCCTTAAAGCTCCTGGAAGGGGAGGAAGGGGAATCCGTTGAGAACATCTTTGAGGCATCCAGGCAACTGGAAGGGATGAAGGAAATCGGCCAGACCGGAGAGACCATCCGCCAGGTGACGGAATGCTACTATACCTTGAAAGAGGCCGTCAACGGGTTGAGGGAGACCATGGAGGGCATTGAGTATGATCCTCTGGCATATGATGCCCTCACGGAAAAACTGGAGGGTTTTGAGAAGCTTTACAGAAAATACGGAAAATCCAAAGAGAATGTCATGCAATACCGGGATGCTGCCATGGCCCGCCTTGACGAACTGGACCATTTTGAGACCCGTTACGGGCAACGGCTCCATGAAATACAGGAGATGGAGCAAAAACTCCTGGGACTGGGCGGTAAAATCTCCCAAGCCAGGAAACACCATGCAAGGCTGCTGGAAGACCGTATTGTCCGGGAACTGAAGGAATTGGAGATGAAGGATGTCCAGTTCAAAATTGGTTTTCATCCGCAGAATGAAATCAACAAGCTGGGATATACGGACTTTTCCCAGGACGGGATGGAAACCTGTGAATTCACCATATCCACCAATAAAGGCATGCCCGTCATGCCGTTGAAGAAAATTGCTTCCGGCGGGGAGATCTCCCGGGTCATGCTGGCCTTGAAGGGCATCATTTCCCTGAAGGACGAGATTTTCACCCTGGTATTTGATGAGATTGATTCAGGCATCAGCGGACAGACCGCTGTTGTGGCCGGCGAAAAACTAAGAAAATTATCCAGGGACAAACAGGTGCTCTGCATCACCCACTCCCCACAGATTGTTGCGAAAGGGGACAACCATTACGTGATTGGCAAAAATACGCAAGGGGATGCCACCATGGGGGAAGTCAGGATGCTGGAGACCAGGGAGGAAAGAATCCGGGAACTGGCCAGAATCATCGACGGGGACACTTTGACAAAAGAAGGCATGGAACATGCCCGGAATATACTGGAACAGGGAAGATAAGGAGGACAAAGTGGTCGTCAACACGCAAAATGCCGGGAACATCGTCAGGAAAGCTCTCCGGGATGTGAAGGTCCTGGATGTGCACACCCACTTGTTCCCGAAGGAATTCAACGGATTGATGCTCTACGGGATTGATGAGCTGCTCACCTACCACTATCTCGTGGCGGAGACGATGAGGCACAGTGAGATACCCTATGAGGATTTCTGGAACATGGGAAAACCCGAACAGGCGGATATGGTCCACCGGGTGCTGTTCAAGGAGAACATTCCCTGCAGCGAGGCGACAAGGGGAGTGCTCACCACCCTCCAGAAACTTCTGATCAGAGACATGCAGGATCTGAAGGAGGCCAGAAGCTATTTCAGTCACATGACTCCCGATGAATACACGGATGTGGTCTTTCGCATTTCAAACATCAGCCAGGTGGTGATGACCAACGACCCCTTTGACAGGACGGAAAGGGCCGTCTGGACCAAAAGAGGGGAGAATGACCCTAGATTTCTCGGGGCATTGCGCCTGGATGGCCTCCTGAATGCCTTTCCGGAATGCATTGGGGAGTTTGAAGGCATGGGATACCAGGTGTCCCGCCGTCTGGACGTGTCCGATATCAAGGAAATCAGGCGTTTCCTGAGGGACTGGATATTCCTCACCGACGCCTGCTATATGGCCGTTTCCCTGCCACCGGATTTTGACATATTGGATGGTTCCCCACGTTCTGTCATCATCACGGAATGCGTGCTCCCCGTATCCAGGGAAAGCAACAAGCCTTTCGCCATGATGATCGGGGTCAAGAAACTGGTGAACCCATATTTGCGGCTGGCAGGGGACAGCGTGGGCAAAGCCAGCATTGAGAACCTGGAGCACATCTGCTCCACATATCCGAAAAACAAATTCATGGTCACCATGCTTTCAAGGGAAAACCAGCATGAGTGCTGTGTCGTTGCCAGAAAATTCAGGAACCTTTTCCTGTTCGGCTGCTGGTGGTTCCTGAACAACCCGGGACTTATCAGGGAGATCACCACCATGCGGATGGAGATGCTGGGCAATTCATTCCTGCCCCAACATTCTGACGCCAGGGTGATGGACCAGCTGATCTACAAATGGGACCATACCAAAGCCATTCTTGGGGATGTCCTGACGGAACAATATATCAAGGTGCTGGAGACAGGCTGGGGCATGGAGGAATGGGAAGTGGTACGGGACGTGGAACGACTGATGGGTGGGAATTTCACCGCTTTCATCGGGATGAACCTGTGATGAAAGACTTCGAGGTCCTGCTTTTTGACGCGGACAATACCCTTTTTGACTTCAATGAGGCGGAAAAGAAAGCCCTTTCAAATATATTCCATGAATTCTCCCATCCGTTTTCCGAAGTGCATTTGTGGACTTACCGGGAAATAAACCGGGAATTATGGAAGGGTTTTGAGCAGGGGACCGTAAAGCCGGACACCATCAAGACCGAACGTTTTGCACAGCTTGCACGAGTGTTTTCCATGGACATTGATGTGGAAAAGACCGCGAGAGACTATTTATGTTTCCTTGGGGAAGAACACCAGCTCATGCCAAATGCATATGAAGTGGTGACTCATCTCTACGGGAGAATAAGGATCGCTATCCTGACAAACGGCCTTTCCTCGGTGCAGAACAACAGGCTGAGGAAAAGCGAGATCGGTCCATACATTCCTGACATCTTCATCTCCGAGGAAATCGGGTACCA
>JAWOHX010000004.1:0-21071 GCA_046484975.1 Clostridia bacterium | reverse complement strand
AGCACGAGAAAGTCTATGCCGTGGGCATTTCTTCGAAAAGTAAAAGTATGCCTGCCTTGGGTGGATTGCTCTATGGGGCTGCTGCTCTCCGGCATGATCTGGTCGTTGCCAATAATGAGGTCAGTGAAGGACTGCAGGACAGCCGAGTCGATATCAACGATATGAACTTTCTTGGGGCATCAGAGCGTCTTGTGTGGAAAGAGTTCATTCTCGTTTATCGGCTTCTTTCTGACTTGATGAGCTCAGATACAAAACCTGACATCATTTTTGTGGATATCCCCCTACTGGTTTCCCGGGCGGATCAAAGTGTTTTTCTTGAAGAAGAGGATGTTCAAGAAGACTGGCAGGCCCTACTGAATGTGATGGAGGATTTTTGGCAGCGTCACCCTCTTCAGTATCACCGACCGGGACAAGGACCAATGCCTGAAGACGGCCCGCCTGCTCAGCGGCAAGAAATACCGGCTTTATGCAACACCGGGCACAGGCGCTTTCCTGCGGGAAAACGGCATCCCAGCTGAAACGTTGGGGCAGGAGGAAATCCTGGGAAATATCAAGGACGGAAGCATCGACATGGTCGTCAACACCCCCACCCGCGGGAAAAATCCGGATCGTTTCGGATTTCAGCTCAGACGGACTGCCATCGAGTTCAACACCACCTGCTTCACCAGCCTGGACACCACGGAAGCAGTAATGGACGTGCTGGATCTTTTCATGGATGGAAAGACGCTTGAGGTCTATTCTTTGGACCACTACTCAGGGAGGTATCTATGAAGCATCTCATCGGCATCCGCCATATGTCCGTTCAGGAAATGGATGGCATTTTCACCCTGGCAGGGAAACTGAAAAAAGAGAACCGGGAAAACATCCCCCATCTTTTTTTAAAAGGCAAGACCCTGGCCATGATCTTCTCGAAATCATCCACCAGGACAAGGGTCTCCTTTGAGACCGGTTTCGTTCAGCTTGGCGGTCATCCCATCTACATGAATGAGAGGGACATCCAGCTGGGCAGAGGAGAAACCATTTATGACACGGCCAAAGTCCTTTCCCGGTATGTGGACGGCATCGTCATCCGCACATCCAGCCATCAGGACGTGGAGGACCTAGCCAAGTACGGGGAAATCCCCGTTATCAATGCCCTGACCGACTTGTTCCATCCCTGCCAGATCCTTTCCGATCTGTTCACCATCCGGGAAGAGTTTCATACACTCAAGGGATTGAAAACCGCCTATGTCGGGGATGGCAACAACATCGCCAACTCCCTGCTGTTCGGCTGCGCAAAGACGGGCATGGACATCGCTGTGGCCACACCCGCCGGATACGGTTGTCCGAAAGAAATCCTGGCTGAGGCACAGGGATTCGCTGATGTGTCAGGAAGCAGGATTCTCATGACGTCCGATCCCGCAGAAGCCGTTGCCCATGCGGATGTGGTATATACCGACACCTGGGTCAGCATGGGCCAGGAATCGGACAAAGAGAAAAAACTGAAGGCATTTGAAGGATACCGGGTCGACAGTCATTTGTTTTCCCTTGCCAGGCCCTCCGCCATTTTCCTGCACTGCCTTCCGGCATACCGGGGATATGAAGTGACCGGGGATGTCATCGACGGGGACCGTTCCCGGGTGTTCGACCAGGCGGAGAATCGACTGCATGTGCAAAAAGCCGTCATGCTGCACTTGATGGGAGGCGAATGAGATGCCCGTTTATTCTTTCACTGTCCGCAAGGCAAAACCGGAGGATGCCCATGATGTCCACGAGGTCCTGCAGGAATCCTTTAAGAAATACATGGAGGACGCTGGCCTCACACAGACCATGGAGGCACTTCTGGAATCCGTGGAAGACACGGAAAAAGCCATACAATTACAAAATGTCTATATCGCATATGTGAACGAGATACCCGTAGGAACCATCCGCTTTGACCCAAAGGACAAGGAGACCGCCTGTATTTCCAGATTCGGCGTCAAGCTGGCTTACCACAACATCGGCATCGGAAAGTCCCTGATGAACATCATGGACGCCCAGATTCGGGAACTGGGTTTGAAAAAAGCCTATCTTTACACTGCATCGAAATACACGGATCTGATGCGTTTTTATTACGGACGAGGCTTCCATGTGGAAAGCACCACCACCGACCGGGGATATATCCGGGCGAAGATGGTCAAGGAATATGAATAGAAAAAGAGGAGCGGAAACGCTCCTCTTTCTTATACTCTTTTCTGATAATGCAATATGGGGGAAAGTCTTTTGTATATCAACATCACAATCAGTGTGTTGACGAAGGCCTTGAAAAGGTTGAAGGGCATGATGCCAATCAGGACCAAGGTCTTCAGGTCCACAATGGCCGGGTTCATTTCCTTGCTCATGCCCACAATCACTTCCACCGGAATCCCAAGGACCGTTGCATAGAGGGGAATCAGTGCGAAATAGTTGGCAAGGGCAGCGAATACCGTCATGACCAGTCCCCCAACCACCATTCCGACCAGTGCGCTCTTCCTGTTCTTGTTCCTGGCATAAATCAGTGAAGCCGGCAGGACAAAACTTAAGCCGATGAGAAAATTCGCCAGTTCCCCAACAAAAAACGACCAGGACGCGGTGAACCCATGCACGACATTTTTGATCAGCAGCACCATGACACCTGCCAAGGGCCCAAGGGCAAACCCCGCCAGGAATGCAGGGATGTCACTGAAGTCCAGCTTGAGGAACGGAGGCACAAACGGGAGGGAAATTTCAAGGAACATCAGGACGGATGCCACCGCTCCCAGCAACGCCACCCTGACCAGCCACGCTGTAGTGATTTTTTTCTCTTTTTTGTTCTCCATTTTCTTTCCTTTCCCTTTCCTCTTTCAAGGCCTGAAAAAATGCGCTCTACTTCTAGGGCGCACCACAATGCATATACTGCATCTTCTTTCATCCAGACTATACTGTCGGTACCGTAATTCAAACGGTTCGGCTCTTATCGAGTTCGCGGACTTTACCGCCGGTCGGGAATTCCACCCTGCCCTGAAGATTTATTATTCTATTTTATCCACATTATACGATAACAATCCGATGAATGCAAGAAGAATTCAGCCGCTGCTCCGCACTTCCAACCCGTAACCCCCAAGGATCTTCACGAGAGTCTCCATCCGGTTCTTTTCCGATGTCCCAACGGAACCGGCCGGATAAGGCAGACCCAGACTCCTGTACTTTCCTTCCGCCATCTTATGGAATCTCAAGAGCTCCACGGGAGGAGTCTTCACCAAGGAACGAAGGAACATGGCTGTCTCCTTCATGTTCTTCTCCGTGTCATTGACCCCGGGTATGACGGGAATCCTCACAAGGACGTTTCCATGGATTCCCATGAGCTTTTCCAGGTTTTTCAGGATTCTCCCGTTGGACGCCCCGGTTGCCTGTCTGTGCAGGGCATCATCCATGGTTTTGAGATCGTAAAGGAACAAGTCAACAAGGCTCACTACTTCCTCCAACCGGGAGAAAGGGACGTTTCCTGCCGTATCGACTGCAGTGTGAATGCCTTCTTTCTTCAACAGGGCAAGCGTGGCTTTTAAAAACCCGGTTTGCAGCAAGGGCTCTCCCCCGGAAAAAGTAGCGCCTCCTCCGGATTGGACATAAAAAATCTTGTCCTTTTGGATTTCATTGGCCACTTCCCCACAGGTCATAAAACGACCGGAGGCCACACGGGCCATGGCAAAGCATTCCTGTGTGCATTCCAGGCAGCCCGTGCATTTGCTCCTGTCAAAAATGATGGTCCCCTCCGCCATGGTCAAGGCCCCGCTTTTGCAGACCTTGACACAATTCCCGCATCCAATGCACAGGTGCAGGTATTCCTGGATCTCCGGTTCCGGGTTCAAGGATTCCGGATTGTGGCACCAGAAGCACCGCAGGTTGCATCCTTTCATGAAAACCGTTGTCCGGATTCCCGGGCCGTCATGCAGGGAAAACCGCTGGATATCAAAAATGCATGCTTTGCTTTCACTCATTGATGATCCTGTCCACAACCAGCTTTCTGAAATCCTCAGACAATGCCGCGAAGTATGCGCTGAATCCCGTGACACGTACCACCAGGTCGGGATAAAGGGAAGGATCCTTGTGTGCCTCCAGGATTTTTTCCTTGTCAAATATGTTGATGTTCATCAATGTCCCGTCCATTTGGTTGCAGTAGGCCTTGATGAAGGCCACGAAATTCCCGATGCCTTCCTCCCCCTTCATCACCATCGGATTGATTTCCAGCTGGATGGGTGCGGTGTTCCCATATCCACATTGGACCAAAGCCACTGCATTGGCCATGGCCGTCAGCGCTCCTGTCTCCTTGAATCCCGGCTGGGGATTGGCCCCATGGGATATGGGCGCATAGGCATGCCTGCCGTCCGGGGTGGCTTTTACGGCTTTTCCCATTGGGATGGTGTTGGCCCAGGAGAACAATCCTGGAATCATATTGAATCCCATCGGGGTGGGTTTCTCCTTGACAAAACCGACGAATTGCCTGACAATATCCTGCGCATAGGCATCCGCCCGGGAATTCCCGATGCCGTACCTGGGCACATTCTTCATCATCATCCGGATATCCTCGTGTCCCAGATAATCATTGTCCAGTACTTCCATGAGTTTTTCCCAGGTGATCCGTTTTTCCCGCTCCACCCTCTGCTCCAGGGCGCTGAAGGAGTCAGCGACCACAGCCAGTCCCGCTCCATCCACGCACATGTTGTAGTATTCCACTCCGCCATGGGTGGCATCGAGCCCCTTTTCGATGGTGCCATGGCAATACAGGTCATTGGGAAGCTCCGGGAATACCTCATGCATATGCTCCAGATGGAAGTCAATTCCTTCCGCCGTGACCTCAATGGCCCGCTTCAGATGTTTCAGGAACATGTCCCACAGCCTGTCGATCCCGGGGGTGTGGTCCCCATCCGCCATCATCTCATCCAGGGAAACCCGGAACACTGCAGCGAAATTGATTTTCACCACGTCATTCAATGTATATTCCCGTCCCGGAATGGCGCACCAGTGACAACCGCATTTGATGCGGCTCACTGCCAGCTCCATCGGATAACCGTTTCGTATGAATCCCTGGTTGATGGCTTTGTCCCCGATGAAGTTGGGGGCCCCTTTCTGGTCTTCGAACAGGTATCTCACTGCCAGGTATAAAAATTTCTCATCCAAGCCCTCATGAACCCTCACACAGATGCTGGAGGGAATCTTCATCCGGTGGATGGCTTCAAGGACGAGATAGGATATCTCATTGGTTTTGTCCCTTCCCTGGGAGTCACAGCCGCCCACCTGACAATAGGCGTTGTCTTTCAACAACAGACAGCAGATATGGAAGATTGCTTGCTCGTCATCCAGTATGCCCAGGGCCTTGTCCCTGTCATAGTATGGTTTCAGAATAGCATCAATCTCTCCGATGGCCGAACCGCAGCCGTTGTATATGTTGGCGGCCATCATATACCAGGCCATCCATTGCACCGCCTCATGGAAGGTTTCAGGGGGGTCATTCACCAGTTTCAGGTTCATGGCATGCATCGTCCAAAGGGTTGCTTTCCTGGCAGGGTCCTTTTCTTGGTCCGCCATTTCCCCCGCTTTCAACGCATGCCTCCTGACAAAATCCTGCATTCCCAAGATGCAGTCCGTCAGGGCGTCATAAAAATCATTCTTCCCCGGGCTGTTCTTCTCCTTGCAGGATGCAATTTTCTCAAGGGTTTTTTGGAATCCCAGTTCCATCCCCAGGGCATAATCCGCCAGGAAATGGTGGGGTCCGCCGATGCCGTGGACGATATCATAGAGTTTTTGTTCCCGATGCAGGTGGGAAAAGTCAAAATCTGGGTTCCACATGGGATTTCTCTTTTCATAAAGCATGGCCATCCATGCCCCTGCCAGGGAACTGTTGGAATCAATGGAGACAGGGTGGGTCTCCAGCAGTCTTCTGTAGTTTGCCCCACTAGCCCTGGGCCCGAAGAATCCCCCGCTGGGATGGTTGGATTCTGGCACGAAGGCAAAGTCATCAGGGGGCAGGATATTCCCCCGGTCATCAAAATCCAGGGTTCTCCCAAATTTCAGGATCTTGCGCTTCGTCTCCTTTTCCTTGGTTTCCAAAAGGGATTCCAGCCTCTTTTGGTAGTCTGCTGCTTTTGTCATGCGTATGCTTTTCACCTTTCTCTCAGTGGATGGTCATCATTTTCATTATACTTCTTTTTCAATACAAGGGAAGATGTTTTCACATACCTTAGAAGAACCCAGACATAGGCCACCACTGTCATCAGGGAAACAGCTTTGATATAGATGTTTTCAGCGGGAAGAAACGGGATGGCCAGGACAAAATATATATTCAGGAAATGGGAGATGGCCACCAGTAGGTAGAGGAAGAGGATTTTCCTGTCCTTTTGTAAAACATACGCAAAAAGAAGGAGGATCATCACGGGGAACAGGTATCTCTCATGCATTTTGGCGCCGAATGTGAAAATGCCGGTCATAAGCAGTGTCCCACCCAGGAATATGAGTTCCCTCTTTCTGTTGAGATATTCCAGACCCATATACAGAAGAACCGACAGGCCGATGCCCAGATACCCGAAAAGCCCCAGAGGAATTCCCAGCCTCTTCTCACTGTTGGGGACCCAGTTCAGACCGAGAAGCATGAAAAGGTTGCATGTGTTGAGATTGATGTAATCATACGAGCCGATGGCGGAAAAATACAGTCCAAGAATCCAATGCCAGGGCAACCCCTGGCCAAAGGGCAGAGCCGTCAATACAAAGATACCCAGTGCAAGGGAAAACCCTTTCAGGAAAGTACGGATTCCCATCTTCCATCCGTCCTCCTGAAGATGCCGTATGAAGACAACCATCAAAAGTGGGCTGAAAAAAAGCATCTGGGGCTTGATGAGTATTCCGATGGCAAAGAATACCGAGGCTTTCACCATCTGCTTATGATACAAGCTGTATACATATCCCAGGACGGCCAGGGCCAGTACCGCATCCACTTGTCCCCAGGCAGAGGAATTTAAGATTACCGCGGGATTGAACAGGTAGATCGATGCCAGGCCAATGGCGGCCATCCGGCCGGACCGGGGGAGGGCGAATCTGTAAATCAGGCAGGTGGCGGCGATATCCGCCAGCATGGGGGGAATCTTGATGATCAGGGAATGCATCTGGCTGACCACGGGAATGCCGAAAAGCTGCCGGATGTTGCCGATGAGATGGAGAACAAACATATATCCCGGAGGATAATCCACAAATATTTCTGAACGGTAAATCGAGAACAGACCCGTTCCCTTTGCTGTCTCCGACCAGCTCATCCAGCATTGCATGTCCGTGGGATGACCGTAGACCAATAATGCGACCAGTATCCGGATTCCCAACCCGAAGGCCAGGAGGCAAACGAATAAAAAGGTGTCATATCTGTATTCGGCGAGGGGTTCCGGCCTGATGCAGCAACGGTAGAACAGAAAAAACACCCCTGTAAAAGCCAGGGAAATCATGGTTGCCATCGGCCAGCCGTTCAATGCGGAAATGTCCAAAGTCATTGCGCCCCCATACAAACAATTCCTTCCTATTATATCCTAATCGGTCGGAATGATAAATACCCATATCGTTGCATGCCTTATGCGGATGGATATATAATAAAGACGGTATGAATGAACAAAAACGGTATCGACGGAGGTATGATATGAAACTAGGAGTATTGACGGTCCTGCTGGGCGGAAAGCCCCTGGACGAAGTATTGCCCTATTTGAGAAAACTCGGGGTCCAGACGGTTGAACTGGGATGCGGGGGGTATCCGGGAACCGCCCATGTGGATGCCAAGGACTTTCTTGAGAACCCGCACAAAGTGGATGATCTGAAAATCCTGGTCAAGGAGAACGGCATGGAGATCAGCGCTTTGAGCTGCCATGGCAATCCGGTCCATCCTCAGAAAGAGATTGCTTACAGCTTCCATGCCGATTTTGAGTATGCGGTGCTTCTTGCGGAAATGATGGACATCGATACCGTCATCACCTTTTCCGGATGCCCCGGAGATCATCCGGGAGCCAAGTATCCAAACTGGGTCACCTGTCCATGGCCGGATGATTATCTGGAAATTCTCAAATACCAATGGAGGGATGTTTTGATCCCTTACTGGACCAACGCACAGAAATTCGCCGGCAACCACGGGGTCAAGAAAATCGCCCTGGAGATGCATCCGGGCTTCTGTGTATACAACCCCGAGACCCTGCTGAAACTCCGGAATGCCGTAGGCCCTTCCATCGGGGCCAATTTTGATCCCTCCCATCTCTTCTGGCAGGGAATGGACCCGGTTTTGGCCATCCGGGAACTCAAGGATTGTATTTATCATTTCCATGCGAAGGACTGCAAGGTCTGCGATACCAACACCTTTAAAAATGGTGTGCTGGACACCAAGCATTATACGGATGAATACAACAGGTCCTGGATTTTCAGGACAGTGGGGTATGGACACGGGCACCAGACATGGAAGGATATATTTTCCGCCCTGCGCATGGTGGGATACAAAGGGGCCATTTCCATTGAGCACGAGGACAGTCTCATGAGCGTGGATGAAGGGTTGCGCAAGGCAATCTCCTTCCTGAAGGAAGTCATGATGTTTGAGGACACCGGTACCGTCTGGTGGGCGTAGGTGATGGCATGAAATCATTAAATGCTGGTTTGATCGGATATAAGTTCATGGGGAAGGCCCATGCCAATGCTTTCCGGCAAGTCAATCATTTCTTCCAGGCCCCGGCAAAGATCGGCCTGAGGTCCATCTGTGGGAGGGATGAGTCCCAGGTCAGCAAGGCCATGGAGACATTGGGCTTTGACAGTTATGACACGGACTGGAAGTCGCTGGTCAAGCGGGATGACATCGATTTTGTGGATATTGCAGCCCCTGGCAACTTCCATATGGAAATGGCCATATGTGCAGCAGAACACAAAAAACATGTTTTCTGCGAAAAACCCCTGGCCTTCAATGTGAAGGATGCCCGTAAGATGCTGAAAGCCGCCGGAGACAATGGCATTCGCCACCAGGTTGGGTTCAACTACCGTTTTGCCCCTGCAGTCAGGCTGGCCAAAAGACTCATCGACGAGGGAAGGATTGGGGAGATTTATCATTTCCGGGGGCAATACCTCCAGGATTGGATCGTCAATCCTGATTTCCCTCTGAACTGGCGGTTGGATAAAAAAATCGCAGGTTCCGGTGCCCATGGGGACATCAACGCCCATCTCATCGATCTTGCCCGATATCTGGTGGGGGATTTTCACAAGGTGGTCGGCATGCAGAAGACCTTCATCAAAAACAGGCCTCTGGCAGAGATGTCGGCAGGACTGACGGCCAAGGGCATTTCCGGCAGAACCGGTGAAGTCACCGTGGATGACGCATCCCTGTTTCTTGCGGAATTTGAAAATGGCGCCACGGGGACCTTTGAAGCCACCCGTCTGGCGACAGGCAGGAAAAACGGCATGTCCCTGGAGATCAACGGCAGCAGGGGCAGCATACGGTTTGCGTTTGAACGGATGAACGAGCTCCAGTATTACAGTGTTGACGACGACCCCCATATCCTTGGATTCAGGACCATCCAGGCCACGGATGCCAGCCATGAATATGCACCCAACTGGTGGCCTGTGGGACATATCCTCGGATACGAGCATACCTTCGTCCATGAATTCTATGAATTTGTCCAATGCATCGTCGGAGAACGGAACTGTTCCCCCGATTTCCATGACGGAATGAAATGCAACCAAGTCCTGGATGCGGTGGATTGCTCCATCACCGAGGGACAATGGATCAATGTGGCTGAGATATAAAAAAGCCCGGAGCATGTCCGGGCTTTCTGTTCACTTCACCTGAATCCCTGGCGGAATCTCCTTGTCCAGGATCACCAGGGCAAGTTCCTTTTCATCCGATGCAGCAAGCAACATTCCATCTGACTCAATCCCCCGGATTTTTGCAGGTTTCAGGTTGGCCACCAGGACGATGGTTTTTCCAACCAGACTTTCGGGCGTGTAATGTTTCGCGATGCCGGATACGATCTGCCGTTTCTCATCCCCCAGACCCACCATGAGTTTGAGGAGTTTTTCCGCTCCCTCCACTTTTTCAGCTGAAAGGATGACGGCTGTCTTGAACTTGATTTTCGAAAAATCCTCGTAAGTGATGGTATCCCTGTCCTCTTTTTCCAGGGTATTTTGTTTCTGTTCCTCCGTTTCGATCCGGGGAAACAGGGTCTCCCCTTTCTGCATCACTACATCCGTCGGATATCCCCCGAAGGAATGAGTGCTTTCCCATCCAAGGGCATCCGGGCGCTTTCCGATACCCAGCTGTTCCCAGATTTTTCCCGGTGTCTGTGTCATGAAAGGCTGGAGCAGTATGGAGACAATGCGGATGCTTTCCGCAAGGTTGTACATCACGGCAGCCAGTCTGGGCTCATTTTCCTTTTCCCTGGCCAAGACCCAGGGCATGGTCTCATCAATATATTTGTTTGTCCTGGAAATCCCTTTCCATATCTCCTGCAGTGCGATGTTGAACTGCATGCCATCCAGTAGCTCTTCTGTTTTCACGGCAACATCCACCATCATGGACTGGAGATCCTTGTCCTCCAAGGTCTGCATTCTATCCGCCGGGATGGAACCGTTGAAATATTTCATAACCATTGCCACCGTCCTGCTCACCAGGTTGCCAAGGTCGTTGGCCAGGTCGGAATTGATCCTTTTGACAAGGGCATCATTGGAAAACACCCCGTCTGATCCGAAGGGAACCTCCCGGAGAAGGAAGTACCTGATGGCATCCAGGCCGTAGCGGTTCACCAGAACCACCGGGTCGATGACATTGCCCTTGGATTTGGACATCTTGCCTTCCCCGAGGACCAGCCATCCGTGCCCATAAACCTGCCCGGGTAATTCCAATCCCAGTGCCATAAGCATGATGGGCCAGATGATGGTGTGGAACCGGACGATCTCCTTGCCCACAAGATGAATGTCCGCCGGCCAGTATTTTTTGAAGTTGGCATCGCTGTCCTGAAGATAGCCCAACGCCGAAATGTAATTGGACAAGGCATCAATCCACACATAAACCACATGCCCCGGATCGAATTCCACCGGGACACCCCATGTGAAAGTGGTACGCGAGACACACAGGTCCTCCAGACCAGGTATCAGGAAATTGTTGAGCATCTCATTCTTCCTGGAAACCGGTTGGATGAACGCAGGGTTCTTCTCGATGTGCTCGATGAGCCTCTCCTGATAATTGGAGAGTTTGAAGAAGTAAGCTTCTTCCTTTGTCAGCTCCACTTCCCTGTTGCAATCCGGGCATTTTTGATCATGAAGCTGGGTCTGGGTCCAGAAGGATTCGCAAGGGGTACAGTACCACCCTTCATAGTGTCCTTTGTAGATATCCCCCTGGTCATATAGTTTTTTGAAAATTTTCTGTACCGTTTGCACATGGCGCTCATCCGTGGTCCGGATGAACACATCATAGGAAATATCCATGAGTTTCCATAAATCAATGATTCCCTCAACAATGGCATCCACATATTCCTGGGGAGGCATACCGTTCTCTTCCGCGATGCGCTGGATTTTCTGTCCGTGCTCATCCGTTCCCGTGACAAACATGACATCATACCCCCGTATGCGCTTATACCTGGACATGGCATCCGCAGCCACCGTGGTATAACTGTGGCCTATATGCAATTTGTCGCTGGGATAGTAGATTGGGGTGGTGACATAAAATGTTTTGATGGTGGCTCACTCCTTTCAAATGAAGGGGCGGATGGCCCCTGGAAACTCTTCCTTGTATTCTAACATAATGACATGAACTTTTCAAACAGGCTTATCCGAACATATGTTTGATTTTTTGTTGATATTGTGTTAGAATATTCATATGGAAATCCTTGAAAAACTTAAAATACTGGCGGATTCCGCAAAATATGATGTTTCCTGCGCATCCAGCGGCGTCAGCAGGAGTGGGGCGAAGAACATGCTTGGCAACTGTACGGCCCCGGGAGTCTGCCACAGTTTCACCGCTGACGGCAGATGCATATCCCTGCTGAAGATCCTCTATACCAATGTGTGCATCTATGATTGCTCCTATTGCCTCAACAGGCAGTCCAATGATATCCCGAGGGCTTGCTTCACTCCCCAGGAAGTCTGTGAGATCACCACGAACTTCTATCTGAGGAACTACATCGAAGGCCTTTTTTTAAGCTCCGGTATTATCATATCCTGTGACCATACCACAGAAATGATCCTGCAGACTGTGACAATGCTCCGGGAGGAGTATCGGTTCAATGGATACATCCATGTGAAAATCATCCCCGGGGCTGACAAGACCCTCATCGAGAGACTGGGGAGGAAGGTGGACAGGATGAGTGTCAACATAGAGCTTCCCAGCGAAAGCAGCCTGAAGCTCCTGGCCCCCCAGAAATCCAGACAGGACCTGGTTTCTCCCATGCGGCTCATACGCGACGGGATTACAGAATATGCCCATGCCAGGAAAACCATGCGCTCCACCCCATCATTCGTCCCCGGAGGGCAATCCACCCAGATGATTGTCGGGGCTTCTCCCGACAGCGACCTGTCCATCTTGAAATTGACAGAAAGTCTTTATGATACTTTCAAGTTGAAGAGGGTATATTTCAGTGCTTACATCCCCCTCAACAGCCATCCGCTGCTTCCCTCTGTATTGACCAAACCTCCCCTCCTGCGGGAGCACAGGCTGTACCAGGCGGATTTTCTTCTTCGATTCTACGGGTTCAAGGCCGGTGAGCTTCTGAATGAGAGCCATCCTCTTTTTGACATCCATCTGGATCCGAAGGCCCAATGGGCTCTTCGGAACCTGCACCTCTTCCCTGTGGAAATCAACAAGGCCCCCTATAGCACCCTTCTGCGCGTCCCTGGGATTGGTACCATTTCCGCAAAAAAGATTGTGCAGGCAAGGAGGTACGCCTCCCTTACCCTGGAAGATTTAAAAAAACTTGGTGCCGTGGTGAAACGGGCAAAGTATTTCGTCACCTGCAAGGGGTTTTACGATAAGGACCTGGTATTCTCTGAGCAATCCATCAAGCACGGGCTCCTATTGTCATCCGGAAGGCATTTCAACGAGAACCAGATCTCGGTTTTCTCCATGAAGGGAGGTTTGCTGGATGGACATCCTTCTGTTTGACGGATCTTTTGAAGGCCTCCTGACGGTCATATATGCCGCATGTAAGGCCAGACAACCGGTATTGATACGGGATGCCCATGCCTTTCAGCCCTCCATGTTCGGAAGGCCACAGACCGTTTTGACAGACACAAGCCTGTCCGGGAAAATGGAGGAGCACATCCTCGGCAAAGCCGGCAGTGAATGCATGGCTGTGATGTACAAGGCATTCCTGAGCGAGGACCCGTGGATATACGACCCCATGCTGTCCTTTTTCAAGAAAATGCAGACTTTCGGAAGCGAGGTGTTGTTCATGCATTCGGATGATGACGTCAGAAGGGTGTTGGATGCGCAGAAGAAAGTGTCCAGGGAGTCCCACCGTATGATCGGTTTGTTGCGGTTTAGAAAAATCCACCATGAAATGCTGTATGCGTGTTGCACCCCCACCAGCAATGTCCTGCCTGTCATCGCGCCCCACTTCACCGACAGGATGCGCAACGAAAACTGGGCCATCCATGATTCCAGGAGGAACACATATGCCTTTTACAACAAGCAGGAGTGCGTGCTGGGCTTTTTCCCGGATGCACCCGCCATGGGCTTCCAGGACATCGATGTGGATTACGAGAACCTCTGGAAGGCCTATTTCAGGCATATTTCCATTCGGGAAAGGGAAAACAGGAAACTGCAGGTCAATCACATGCCCGTCAAGTATTGGATTCACCTCACGGAAAAGCAATAAATATTATCTGCATGCTTCTTCTTTCAAATCTGGGAAAAGAATGATAAAATGATATTGATACCGATGTATCGGTTTTCCAGAATGATGCCAGTCATGAACAGGATGATCGATACGAGGTGGCTAATGCAAGAGGAGAACCATGCGGATAACCAAGTTATCCAAAACACAGAACCGGGATTACCGGATTATCATTGTCGATGATGACCAGGGGATCATTGATTCCTTGTCTTCTGTCCTGATTAGGCAGGGCTATATGGTTACGGGCATTCTCAATCCACTGGAAGCCATCGAGATTGTGAAAGCCGAACACTTCGACTTGATTATCCTCGACTATCTCATGTCCCCCATTCATGGGGACAAGGTCGTGGAGGAAATCAGGGAATTCAACAAGGAAATCTACATTCTCATGCTCACCGGCCACAAAGATCTCGCACCGCCGCTGGAAACCATCAAGAAGCTGGCCATCCAGGGATATTGTGAAAAAAGCGACCGTTTTGACCAAATCATCCTGCTGGTGGAATCGGGTGTCAAGTCCATCACCCAGATGAGGACCATCAAGAAGTTCAGCGAAGGATTGAACCGTATCCTTCAGTCCGTCCCAAATATCTACCAACTGCAGCCCATCGGGGACATCCTGGAACAGATCCTGCGGGAACTCCTTCCCCTTCTGGACAGCGAGCATGCCTTCATCCTGGTGGACAACTACACCGACGTCTTTTCCCAGAACGATAAGAGCATATACAAAGGCATTGGGAAATATGATGTGGAAATCGCGCATTTCATGGAGCATATGGGACATGATAAATTTGAGCAGATCGGCATCTCCAGGGTCAAGAAGGTTCCCGTCAATATGGAGGACGGCATCATCCTCCCCCTGGTCAATGAATACGGGAGTTCCATGGGCGTCATTTTCGCGGAGTTGGGCCACGGGGACATCGAGGAAGGACTGAAACTCCTTAGAATATATTGTTCCCAGGCAGCATCAAGCATCAACAACGCATTCCTCCATTCCATGGTGAATGAAAAGAATGATGAACTCAGCAGGACCTATGACATGCTCAAGGAACGTTATCTTGACACCATCGAGGCCCTTCGTCTGGTGGTCGATGCCAAGGACATCTATACCCGCGGCCATTCCGACAGGGTTTCCTTCTATGCATTGAAAGTCGGGCAGAGAATGGGCCTGGACGAAAAATCCCTGGAGACACTCCGAATCGGCGGGCTCTTCCATGACGTAGGTAAAATAGGGACCAGCGACGACCTGCTTGCCAAGAAAGAGAAACTCACCTACCTGGAGTATGAAGAAATCAAAAAGCACCCGGTGCGTGGGGCGCATATATTGTCCGCGGTGTCCATGTTCAAGGAGATTGTACCCATCATCAAATTCCATCATGAGCGTCTGGACGGGACGGGCTATCCCGATGGGCTCAAAGGGGAATCCATCCCCCTCCTTACCAGAATCATCTCCGTGGTGGATGCTTTCGACGCCATGATGAGCGACCGGCAATACCGGGAAAAGTTGGGCTTTCAGACAGCCTGCAGTGAATTGTCCCAATATGCAGGCACCCAGTTTGACAAGGATGTGGTGCATGTCTTTCTTGACCTGGTCAACAACCAGAAGGACTTTTTCGCCGAAGCCAAGAAATATGAGATCCAGTCCCTGAAAAAAAGTGTCCATTGAGAAAAAAGCCCCTGGGGGCTTTTTTCATCTCATGTATTGCAGGTAGTCCCTGTTCACCACAAACATCTCTTCCACCATGTTTTTAATTTCCTCCAAGCTCAACACAGCAGAAGTCAGCGGGTCGAAGCAGATTGCGTGGAATATTTTTCTTTTGTCCCCCTCAATGGCACCTTGCACTGCCAGCTCCTCACACCGCGCACTGGTGTTCACAATCACCGCAAGATGATCCGGTATGCTCCCGACCGCAATGGACTCCAATCCACCTTTCGAGGCCAGGACCGGGACTTCGACACAACAGCCTTCCGGAAGGTTGGGAATCAGGCCGAAATTCCTGACATTCCCGTTGAATTTGAACATGTCATGATCCCCGAATACTGCATTGAAGATATATGCAGCGTACTCATGGCCCCTTGTCAGGTCGATTGTCTCGCTGTTCAGCCATTCCATGATGGAGTCTTTCCAGTCATGCTGCCTTTTTATGTATTCCTCTTTGATGTACCCGTGTCGCCCTGGGTTCCATCCCGTCCCGTGGGTGCAGTATTTTTCAATGAGATCCGGCCTTTTCCGGAACCAGGGGTTGTATTCAGAGTTGTGGCCGCTGGATTCGGTGACATAATAGTCAAGATGCAGGAACATCTCGTTCCGGACCTGCTCCTGATTATAGATGGCTGGATCCTCCATGGCTTTTCTCAACAGGGGATAGGCATCCTTTCCCTTCCATTCATATTTGGTATAGAAGGCAAGGTGGTTGATGCCTGCGCAAACATAATCAATCTCTTCCATGGGCGCTTTGATCCATTTCGCCAGCATTTCAGCAGTCCCCTGCACGCTGTGGCACAAACCTGTCACACTGATGTCACTCTGGCTCTGCATGGCCCTGCAAAGCATGGCCATAGGGTTGGTATAGTTCAGGAATATGGCATCCGGGCAATATTTCTCAATATCCCTGCAAATATCCATCATGACAGGATAGGTCCTGAGGAACCTGAAAATACCGGATGGTCCCCTGGTGTCACCCACATTGATGTCCACCCCGTATTTCATGGGAATTTCGATGTCATGGCGCCATACATCCACTTCCCCTGCAAGGATGGTACACACAACTCCGTTTGCATTCCTCAGGGCCTCCGCCCTGTCCTTTGTCGCCATCACCCTGGCTTTGTATCCCCCGTCCCTGACGATTCTGTCCACAGCCTCCTTGATATAGCTCAGCCTTTCGTCATTGATGTCCATCAGTGCGATGGTGATGTCCGACAATGCAGGAAATGACAAGATGTCCTTGACCAGTGTCCTTGTGAACCCGAAGCTGCCTGCGCCGATGAATGCGATTTTTTTATTCATACCTGTCTCCTTCTGCAATTTGCCCCATTCATTATATCGCACTTGCGGTTGTGGGATAAAGGCTTTTTTGTTAAGATGGTTGTATATTCTTGATGAGGTGAACAACATGTATGATGGTGAAAGACGCCCCCTCAGCCTTCTGGTCATATTCCAGCTGATTTCCTGCGGGGTCTTTGGTTTTTATTGGGTCTTCGTCGTAAGCAAGGAAATGAAACGTGTCCACGCGAATGAAAAAATATACCCTTTGGTGGAATTGCTGGCTTCCATACTGACCCTTGGGATTTATCTCATTTTCTGGGGATATAAATATGGAAAGCTCATCGCAAAGGCCCAGCAGCAGGCAAAAATGAAACCCGTCGACAATGCTTTCCTCTATGCAGTCCTTTCGGCTTTCCTGCTGTTCCCCGTTGTCATGTGCCTGATGCAGAACCAGTTGAACAAGCTATGGACTTACGGAAGGTAAGGAAAAACCTGTTGCCCGCCCTGGTCCTTGCGGCAGCCATTGCAGCAGGATTTTTTCTGGATGCCTCCTTATGTGTCTTCAAAAGGGCAACCGGTCTTCCCTGTCCTTCCTGCGGCATGACACGGGCTTATATTGCATTGTTTCAGGGGCGTTTTGCAGAAGCGTTCTCCATGCATCCCTTGTTCTGGCTGGCTCCCGTCATACTTTTCCTGGTCGTCGTCTCATGGCGTACGAAAAAACCCTTTACAAAGACCTACGTCATCTTGACCGCTCTTTTGGTCCTGGTTTACCTTCTCCGAATGATTTTTCTCTTTCCCGGCGAGGCTCCCATGGATTACGATTTTTCTTCCTTCCTAGGGAAGCTCCTGTTCCCATAAACAGAAGCACAGGCTGTTCGCCTGTGCTTCCGATGGTAGAGTAAGTCTGTAAGCCGGGTTCTGTATTCGACAGCCATCTATCTAGGCCAGACATTTCTGCCTCGCTCAAGCCACCTCTATGGAACAGGCGGGCCGCCTGATGTTCCATGTCACGGTGTTGCTCCGGATGGGGTTTACAGAGACAGCAAGTCGCCATGCCGCTGGTGAGCTCTTACCTCACCTTTCCACCCTTACCGTATTTCACTACGGCGGTATCTTTCTGTTGCACTTTCCTTGAAGTCGCCTTCACCGGGAGTTACCCGGCACCCTTGCCCTATGGAGCCCGGACTTTCCTCATATGCTGCTTTTCAGCATGCACATGCGACTGTCTGGCTTACTCACATGCCATTATACAATATAACGGTCCCGGTTACAATGTATATTGTCAACTGACTTGCCCTTTACGCACATTATGCTCACAGATACCTTGTGAGCTCCTCCTCATGTTCGATGATCCCTTTCAAGGATGTATTTTCCCGTAGGAGGGAGGCCATATCCCGTATGAAGATTCTCTCCGTCTGATAGTGCCCCGCCTCCACAACCAAAGGACCCCTGCCGGACAAAACCACTGCATGGTTGTATTTGACTTCCCCGGTGATGAAGACATCCGCATCCAGGTCCCCGATGTACGGGGTCATGCTCCCGAGCCCTCCGCCTGCCACAGCAGCAGTTCTGTAAACAGGCCTCTCCTTTCCAGAAATCCTCAGGTTACTGACCCCGAATACATCCTTCACCTTTGCCAACAGCATGTCACCGCTCATTTCACGGGAAAAGTCCCCCTGGATGCCCAGGAATCCTTTCTCATTTCCGCTGGACAGCACTCCCCTTCCATTGATGATTCCCAGGGAATCCGCCAGAAGTCCATTCATGCGCACTGCATCATAGTTGGTATGAAGGGCGA
Organism: Clostridia bacterium; assembly: GCA_046484975.1. Lineage (GTDB taxonomy): Bacteria > Bacillota > Clostridia > DUPQ01 > DUPQ01 > JAWOHX01. The sequence goes on along the minus strand of JAWOHX010000004.1, from coordinate 2,422 downwards.
TGACGGCAACTTTCTCTTCGATGATACGAAGCAGGAGGGGATCGGTAATCGTCTTCAACGGATCATATATCAGGGGATGGTGGGAGAGAATCAGTCCTGCGCCTTCCTCCACCGCCCGTTCCAAGGCATGGTGTGTGACATCCAGACATATCAGGATTGTTTCCACCTCTGCTTCCCCATGACCCAGCAGCAATCCCACATTGTCCCATTCCTCTGCCATGGACAAGGGAGCTATCACATCCAATATTCCGACCAGTTCATTGACATTCATCATCTACAACCCCTCCAGTCTTGTTTTCAGGGAAACCAGAAGCGGATCCGCCGTTTCCCTTGTCATATTGTTCAGTCTTTTGATTTTCGGTGCAAGGTACTCCTTGAGCAACGGATGCGGTTCCTTTGTCAATATTTTCGAACTGAAAAGCTCATATTCCTCGTATGCCGTACAAATCCCTGTATATCTTGTGCAAATCACATTGTAAATCCGTTGCTTCTCCATGCAGAGATCCTCATGATAGATATCGTAGCCCGAATCAAACAGGTATTTCCGCAGGTCCTCCTGGTGCGTCATTGCCTGAAGTATGAGCTGTCTGGCTTTCGATGCGGTCTCTTCCTGCTTCAAAAGGAGTTCCCTTATGAGAATGCCTCCCATCCCGGCAAGAATGATACAGTCCGGGTCATCCACGACCTCCAATCCATCCCCCATCCTGCAGATAATTTCTTCGGACAAGCCATGTCTTACAATGTTCTTTTCAGAAATCGCAATGGGTCCTTCCCGGACATCCGTTGCGAACGCCTTTTCACATATCCCTTTTTGAACCAGATATATGGGGATGTGTGCATGGTCGCTTCCGACATCCCATGCCGTCATACAGGGCTTGATGCTCTCCGCTATCATGCGGAGTCTGGGGGACAGCTTGATTTCCATGTTTTTATTTTATCCTATCAGAGACTTTTTAGCCACTTCCATTCATTGTTTTAACTTTCCTCTAATATATATTAAAATTTTATATTATACAGTCATAGTACTTTAATATTTATTTTTATTAGATATATATCTAATTATCTATTGCATTATTAGTTACACCCATGTATAATCTAATTGTTGGAACACCGTTTATCTTGATGAAAGGAAGGTATAGGGAATGAAACAGTATAATTTGGAAGCATATTGCAGGGATGAGAATGTGGAGTATCTCATCATCAAAGCCGACATCGAGAGGATTGCACCCAGATGGAATGTCCTTCAGGGAGTCAAGGCTTTGACGGGAAGATTTTTTGACATGGCACTGAGCAGGAAGACCCTGAACCATAAGCCTGCGAGGGGTTAGCCCGGATGAAGGAACACGAGGTGTTTTTGAAGGTCATTGCTGAAGAGAATCGATCCAGCATCATCAAGACACTATCCAGAAATACCTGTTGCGCGAGTAAAATCGCCGAGGAACTGAACCTGAACAATACCACCCTGGCCTACCACCTTTCCATGTTAAAAGAAAACGGTATCGTGAATTGCATCAGAAAAGGAAAAAACATTTTTTACACTCTCGACAGACAGGCTTTACAGAACGCATTCACCAGAATGTATGATTACATAGCCAACTGAACATTCATTATATCCCCACCCCATTCCACAAGAAGCAGCCTCGGCTGCTTCTTTCTTTGTCCATCCTGATGTAAAACAGGGAATGTCATTCATCTGGAAGAAGATCCCATGAAACTCCAGATGACTTCCTTGCCGTGTTCGGTTGTCATGCTTCCGGAAAACTGGTTGGCTTTGGTGGATTTCGGCAGGTTTTTGAAGGAAACGGTACTGCCGCTCCCTGTCTCTTCCCATTCGAGTGTCTGCTTTCCGATGACCTCAGTGACAGTATGTTTGATGGAACCATGAGAAAAGGAGAAATCATACGAACCGTCATCGTTGACCCGGATGTTGACGGTAGCACCCGTGATGCCGGTGCCTACCCTGCTGAACGTTTCCGTGCCTCCCTCCACTGACATTTCAAATTCATCGCTGGTTCCCCTCCAGGATTGGATGCCCTGCAGGAGCTGGTCCTGCAGTGTAATCTGGCCATGCACCTTCCAGATGATGTCTCCGCTGACATTCGTCCAGGTTGCAGATACATTCCCCTGGAGTGCACGGGAGGCTTTTTCCTGTTCCACGGCGGTCAAAAACCCACATCCGGTGAGAAAGAACAGGCTTATCCCAATGATTATCGCAATGAAAAATATGGTTTTCCTCATCCTGTCACCTCCGGGTAAAATGCCATCGATTGACTGGGACTGAGCATTCACCTACCATGATAACAAAAGCGCAAAGACACTGTCAAATTCCACTGTGGAACTTATTTCGGGAATACGCAGTCAAATAACAAGACCGGCCGGAATGCCACAGCATGTTGATATCTATGGGGAGAACCTTTATAAT
>JAWOHX010000059.1:0-4237 GCA_046484975.1 Clostridia bacterium | reverse complement strand
ATTCGGGAGGCATGAAAAGGCGGCTGAACATTGCCTGCGGGATATGCCATGAACCAAAACTGATTTTTCTGGATGAACCCACCGTTGGCATCGACCCCCAGTCCAGGAACTATATCCTGGAAGCCATCAAGGAGCTGAACAAGAAGGGGAACACCGTGGTCTATACCACCCATTACATGGAGGAGGCCCAGGAGCTGTGCCACAGGATTGCCATCATAGACATGGGCAGGATCATTGCACAGGGGACCCTGGATGAACTCAGGAAGCTGGTATCGGAACACGAACTCCTGACCATCGACCTGAGAAAAACCGGGAATACAGACCCCGGCGACATGGCGAGGATCCCCGGGGTCATCTCCGTTTCCATGACAGACAACCAGCTCCATATCATCCACGATGGCAACAGGGACATGATGGAACATGTTGTCACCTACATCACCGGTAAAAATGCCGGGATCGTGAAGATGGAAAGCAGGAAACCCAACCTGGAGGATGTCTTTCTCTCCCTGACCGGAAAGGTGCTGAGGGATTGAGGATATGAGATATTTGAACATACTGCTCCTGTACTTCAAAAAGACGCTGAGGGACAAAATGTTCCTTCTGATCATGATACTGTTCCCGGTCGTCCTGATCTGGATTCTCGGCAATGCCTTTTCTGGAATCATGGGGGGCGGGGAAAGCACAGGCAACGCCCCTTCACAGATCACCATGCTCTACAAGACACTGGACGAATCCCCCGCATCAGCAGCCTTCGAAAGCCATATGGCAGGGGAAAACGAGTATTTCATCCTTATCCGGATGGAAGACGAGGATGAGGCCCTCAACATGGTCCGCACCAACCGGTATGCCGCCTTTGTCACCGTTTCCGGCGGGGAAGTGACAATCTACAAGAACAGCCGTTACAATTTCTACTCATCCCTGGGGGAACTGATCATGAAGACCTTCGTGGATGACTATAACCTCATTTATGAGATTTTAAGCATCGACCCCATGATGATGGAAGGAATCGGCGCATTTGTCCCGGAAAAAATCACCAGCACGAAATCCATCGTCCAGGACAGGCAGCCCAACTCCATGGATTATTACGGCGTCACCATCACCACCATGTTCATCCTGTATGGCATCATATTCATGGGCACATATATTGCCGGGGACCGGGGGGAGAAGACCCTGGACAGGATTCTGGTCGCACCGGTGAAATCCTCCACATACCAATGGGGCGTGCTTACCGGGAATACAGTGGTTCTGATGCTCCAGCTAAGCATGATGATCCTACTGGGCATCTTAGTGTTCAGGGTCTACTGGGGAGACGCCCTGGGCATCTCATTGCTGGTGATGGCCTGTCAGGTGGTAATGGCCTGCGCCCTGGGCGCGCTCCTGGGACTGACAATGAAAAACGAGGAACTCATCGCCGGCATTGCCCAGGTGGCCATCCCTGCGTTCGTCTTCCTGGGGGATGGATATGTCAGCATACCGGCCCAGGGGGTTTTCCTGGCCATTAAAAAAATGTCCCCCGTCTACTGGGTGAACCATGCCATCTTCGACGCCATCTATTCACAGGACCATTCCAAGGCATTTGTGTCCATGGGGATTTCCCTGGGCATCACCGCCCTATGCACCCTTCTCATATTGCTCCACAACAGGAACAGGAGGGTCAGGCATGAATAATGTAATGAACATCTGCAGGAATTTCATCCGGATCATCCTCAAGAAGAAAAACAAGATCTTCGTCTATGTCATTCTGCCGCCACTGTTGGCCGTTGCCCTGATGTTCATGATGTCCGGGGGACAGGCACAACCCATCTCCATTGCCGTGAGTGACCAGGACCAGACAGTGGTTTCCAGGCACCTGACGGATTACCTGGGCAGGAGCGGACAGTACCGGGTCTGGCCGGTGGACCCGGGGGATGTCCAAACGGCGATATCAAGCCGGTCGGCCAGGGGAGCCATCGTCATTCCGGAAGGGTTTGAGGACAGCCTCTTCGATCAAGCAGTCACCCTGTCCATCGAACTGGTCTCCATCGAAGGGGTGGCTGTCACCGGCTGGCTGGAGGGCTTCCTGAACCAGAAGGTCAGCGTCATCCAGAAGGCGGCCATGGTCGCCGGCAACAGGCAGGAATTCCACGGGCTGCTGCAGGAATATGAGGACAAGTACCTGATGTTCAAGGTGTCCGAAGTGATGGATGTATCCAACAAGATGGAATCCACCCAGTCGGGATTCGGGATTTTCATCTTTGCCTCCATCATCGCCATCTGGGGTGTATGCATCCTGACCTTCCTGGACCGGAAAAACAGGACGTACCAGCGGATGATGAGCGCACCTGTCAGCCACATGGCATACATATCCGGAAACATGGCGGCCTGCCTGTTTTTTGCGGTTCTCCACATGGCCATATCCCTGGGCCTCCTGTATTCCTTCTTTGACATCGCCCAGGTGATTGCGCCGGTCCAGATGGCATCCCTCATGATGAGCCTCTACCTGTCCGTGATTCCCCTCGGGCTCCTGTTGGTTTCCTTTTCCAGAGGACAGGGAGGAATCGCAGCAGTGAACATTCTGATTCTGACATTCACCAGCATGCTGGGGGGATGCTACTGGCCTGTCGAAATCATGCCGGAGTTCATGCAGAAACTGGCACGGATCACACCGCAATTCTGGTTCATGGACGGCATCGCCCGGGTCATGAGGAGTGGAAGGCTTGCCGATGCGGCCCTCAACATGACGCTTCTGGTGTCCTCGGGAGTGGTCTTCGTGTTGCTGTATGTGTTGCGATCAAAAATGCGAAAAAGCATACTGGAGTGAATATATGAACAGCAAACAACGTATTTTAAGCGCCCTTCGCCATCAGCCACTGGACAGGGTCCCGGTGTCCACCTATGAGATCGTGGCACACAAGAAGAACACCTTCTACACCACCGACCCGTCCTACAGCAACCTGGTGTCCTACATCAAGGAGAAGACGGACTGCATCTTCTACATGTATGAGACGAGAAATCCTTCCAACCCTGGGATCTTCGAGACCCTGGAATGGCAGGAGGGCAACGACACATACTCGAAGGACATCATCCACACCCCGGACCGGGACCTGGTCTGTCTGAAAAAGAAAATGGCGGGCATCGAGACCTGGTGGACCCTGGAGCATTACTGCAAGGACCTCGACGACATGAGGGCTTATATGAAGATCCTGGACCACAGGGCCGGCAGGGTGGACATGACGGAGGTTTACCGGGAACAGGCGGAGCTTGGGAACCAGGGGATCATGAGCCTGTCCCCGGCGGATCCCATCGGCGAGGCAGCCTGGCTCTTTGAGATGGGCTCCTTTCTGATTTATTCCATCACGGAGACGGAGGAGATGATGAGGTTCATGGACGCCATCTTCGAGGTCCAGATGGACTACCTCAGGCAAATACTGAAAGGGGATGTGTCGGAAATCATGTTTAGGATATGCGGCCCCGAGTATGCCACCCCGCCTTATCTGTCCCCGAGGATGTTCAACGACTTCGTCACCCCCTACCTCATCACCATGTGCCGGGAGATCAAGGAGGCCGGGGGCATACCGCGCATCCACTGCCATGGGAAAATCAAGGAGGCACTGAAGGAGTTCATGAAGACGGACATGATGGCCCTGGATCCCATCGAACCCCCGCCGGACGGGAACATCGAGCTTTCCGAGGTGAAGCGGCTCTGCGGGGACCGGGTGTGCCTCATGGGCAACATGGAACTGAAAGAACTGGAACACGCTTCAGGAGACCGGATCCGGGAGTTGGTGAAAAAAGCCATGGAGGATGCAAAAGGAACCACCGGATACATATTCACCACCACGGCAGCTCCCATCAACACACCTTTGTCGCCGCATACCGAAGACAATTACCACCATATGATAGAGGCCGCATTGGAATACGGAAAGTATTAGAGCATTTTCTCCGCATGGTAGGAACTTCTCACAAAGGGACCTGAAGCAACCCGGAGGAATCCTTTTTGAAGAGCCATTTCCTTGTATGACTGGAAAATGTCGGGATGGATGTATTCCACCACCGGATGGTGGTTCTTGGACGGAGCCAGATATTGGCCGATGGTCAGGAAATCGCATCGGACTTCCCGCAGATGATCCAAAAGGATGGAAACTTCCTCCGGGCTCTCCCCGAGTCCCACCATGATGCCGGACTTGGTACGGATGGAGGCATCGGCCTGTTTCACACGCTCAAGCAATCGGAGGGACCTGACATAGACGGCCTGGGG
>JAWOHX010000016.1:0-12965 GCA_046484975.1 Clostridia bacterium | reverse complement strand
TGATTCGTTTTCCCAAGGATTCAAGATCAATACTCATGTTTGCAATCTCCTTTTGTCATTGATAATAACAAGTTATGGCTTGCATTTGAATAAACTATAGTTCTAATGTGAAAAAAATGTATTTTTTTTCCAAATAAAATGTAAAAACCATTTCCAGGGAAAATCAATAGGTGCCGGTGGTATCAAGGATGGCATTGGAAGCACTCTTGCGTTTGGTTGAAGTCCTGACCTTTTCTTTGAGAATGCTCAGGAAAAGATCCTCGTCAATGGGCAGATCCACCCATGCATCCGTCCAGGAGGACAGGAGCATGGCATTGGAGAGGGTGAGGCTGTGGATGCCTTCCGTACCCGGAGCAATCAATTTTTCCCCCTTCAGGATGGCCTGGACGAAATTCCGGGTGATCCCTTTGTGCTGGGGATTGGCTCCTTCCACGGGAATCACGGACTCCCAGCACTCGGGCTGGCCGAATCCTCCCTTGAATTCCCTGTTGAAGGTCCTTTCGGGGGTCCGAAGCCGGGAAAACTTGATGACATCATCCTCGATGACCAGTTTTCCCCTGTCCCCGCTGATTTCCAGGCGGTTGGTCCCCGGGGTCTCCCCGGTGGATGTGACGAAAAGCCCGGTCATGCCATTGGTATATTCCATGTAAGCGGTGACGTCGTCCTCCACCTCGATGTCGTGGTATTTCCCGAAATAACAGAAAGCACGGACACGCTCCGGCATCCCCAGGATCCACTGCCAGAGGTCCAGCTGATGGGGATCCTGGTTCAGCAGGACCCCTCCGCCTTCTCCTGACCAGGTGGCCCGCCAGGAGCCCGAGTCGTAATAGCTCTGGGGCCTGTACCAGTTGGTGATGATCCAGATGCACCGCTTCAGATCCCCCAGTTCCCCGGAAGAGATCAGATCCTTCAGTTTGATGTAGACGGGATTGACCCGCTGGTTGAACATGATGGCAAAGATTTTCCCGCTATTAGCAGCGTGGCGGTTCATTTCCCGGACATGGGCGGTATAGACCCCCGCCGGCTTTTCGCACAGGACGTGGAAGCCTTTGTCAAGGGACATCATGACATACTCCGGGTGGTGGTAATGAGGGGTTGCCACCAGCACCGCGTCAAAAAGCCCGGAGGAAAAGAACTCCTGGATGTCAGTGAAACCCCGGATTGCGCCGTTGAAGTCTTTTTCCAGGGTCTGGAACCGCTTCTCATTGGTGTCATGAGCGGCGGTGACAGAAGCGCCGGGGATTTCCCCCGCGGCCAGATACCTGGCATGGGATGAGGCCATGGACCCAAAGCCGATGATTCCGATTCTGACATGCTCCATATTTCCGCTCTCCTTATAACCCATATCTCTGCCTGAGGTTGACGATGCTGGATGACAGGCAGTCGAAGGGGGACCCTTCGCAGACATCCTGCTCCACGGCGCAGGCTTCCACATCAGTCTCCATGCAGGCCCTGATGATGCCTTCCCAGTTGAGGTTGCCTTCCCCCACGGGGGCGAACACCTGCCTGCCCTCACTGACGGCCATATCCTTGAAATGGATGTAACGCATGCGTTTGTCCACCTTACGGATCCACTGGATCGGGTCCGCGCCCCCGGCCTGGACCCAATAGGTATCCAGCTCGATGTCAAAAGCGGCCGGATCCGATTCCTCCAGGAGGATGTCCATGATCAAATCCCTGCCGAATTTCTGGTATTCAAAACTGTGGTTGTGGTAGATGAGAGTCAAGCCATTGTCCCGCAGGGACCGTCCGATCCCGGAAAACTCCCTGGCGAAGGCGACGATGCCCTCCCGGGTTTTGCGATATTCCTCCGGCATCATGCCGATGCCGACGAACTCGCAGTTCCAGAGCTGGTGGTTTTGGATGACCGCATCGAGTTCGTTCTGCAGCAGGGCGGGGGCAGTGTGGGTGGCGGACATGGGCATGTTGTGCTCCTGCATGGCGTCAAGCACTTCATGGGGATCCAGGGGACCCGCCCCGGAATACTGGAAACTGTCGTAACCCATGGCCTTCAGCCTGCGAAGGGTGTCCCGGAATCCCCGGATGTCCCTGGTGAAGTCCCGCAGGGTATAGAGCTGCGCGGCAAGGTGCAGTTTTTTCATGTCCTCGTCCACCTCCTGTTTGTCTTTCCACATTTTATACTGAATCCGTTTTTTTATCTACCTTTTCATATAAAATAATATATAATGAATGAGGTCAGGAGGGATTGCATTGCCATGAAAAAACGTTGGATCATCTGGATTTTGTCCCTCAGCATGGCATGTGCCATGTCTTCTTGCAACAAGCCTTCCATTCCAAAACTGGAGATTCCAGACATCTACGTTTTGTCCAATAGCACAGACGGGGTGGAGATGGTCATCACCGCCATGTCCTATGCGACCCCTTCCGAAGAGTATATGACGGATTTTGAGAAGATCATCAAGGAGAAATACGGCATCAAACTGGACCTCAACGTCACCCACACCTTTGACCTCTCAGGCAGCCAGATGGCAGACAGGCTGGCAGGCACGGGAAAATCGGGGATCTACCTTTTCAACATCAACAGCCTGGAACGGCTGTATGAGCTAAGGAAAAGCAACAGCATCCTGCCCCTGGACGAATATCTGGCTGGCAATCCCGCCTGGGAGGCGATGCCGGAAGGCATGCGGAGCATGTTCGTGCTGGATGACGGCAATGCCTGGGCCTTGACTCGCGGCTACCAGGCCAACGCAGCGGGGAGGGTCTACCGCAGGGATTACCTGGAAGTCCTCGGAGCAAAGATCCCCGGGACGCTGGATGAATTCTATGAGCTTTGCATGCGTTTCAAGGCGCATGAGGGGGTGACGCCGGATGAAAACACCCGGAGGGCATTGCTCTATGTGAACGCATCCAGCCTCATCGACGTGTTCTTCGCCAACGGAACCCCCATCATGCGCAGCCACAACCTGGTGAACCACACCAGCATCCTCTACAATCCGTTCACGGGCTCATACGAGGACAGCATGCTCCTCCCGGCCATGCCCGAGACCCTGTCCTACGTTAAAATGCTCCTGCAACAGAACCTGATGAGCATGGCCTCCGCACCCCGCGGGTCCATGGGGGCCTTGCGGGGGGATATCACCGGGATGAATGACGACCGCTACCTGAGCGGCTACGGGGTGATTCCGGTGGAATATTTCGGCGACAGCCGGTATGTGACGGCCTATGGCCTGAATGGCGCCGTGGAGGGTGCCACAAACCCCCTGACCTATGACTATTCCTCCGGGTTCTATGTGATGGGGATCAACACCAAGGACCCCGGCAGGGTCATCAATGCCTTCGTCACCGTCTTCTACGGGGACAAGGAAGGGCACCTCCTGGGAAGGTTCGGGCTGCCGGGCACCACGTACACCTATGAGAGAAGCCAGCTTGAGGTCCTGGACATGGCCTTTTTCGCAGGCAACCGGGTCTCCCTCGTCCTGGAAAACCCCCTGTTCTCACACAGGGACTTCAACATCCTTGTGCCCGCGGGCAGCCCCACCAACCAGCAGCATGCCGTGGACGCCATCCTGGAGAACCTGGATGCCAGGGAACGTTACGTGAACACAGGCCTGATGGAGAACAGGATCATCCCCCTGACGCCGATGCAGTCCTACCCGGAGATCTTCAGCACCGGGATCCAGTCCCTGTTGAATCCCTCCTCCGCCCAGTTGTTCGATGCCGCCTTTGACAGCATCCTGCGGTCAAGGACATCCGTGCATGACGGGATTGCCGAATACACCAAAAACATGAAGGCCATGGGCATGCAGAACATCATCGACAGATACAACGAGCTGGTCAAGGCCTCCACGAGGTACAAGTACTAGAAAGGAAGACGCGCCATGTCCACTACGGTCATCCGGAACGGGAAACTGGTCACGCCCCATCGTGTCATCGATGGTGGATGCGTGGTATATGAGAAAGACAAAATCCTTTATGCAGGCAAGGACGACCCCGGCATATCGGCAGATGTTGAGATGGACGCCCATGGCCTGTACGTGTCCCCGGGCTTCATTGACATCCATGTCCACGGAGGGGGAGGGTCAGACTTCATGGACGGGACGCCGGAGGACTTCATCACCGCCTGTACCACACATGCCAGATATGGCACCACCGCCCTGTTCCCCACAACCACATCCTCCGATGTCGCAGGGGTCGAGGCCACCTTTGATGCCTACAGGAAGGCCAGGGCAATGGAATACATGGGCGCGCGAATGGAGGGAATCCATCTGGAGGGCCCGTATTTCTCCATGGAACAGAGGGGAGCCCAGGACCCCGGGCACATCCGTCCCCTCATTGCAGCGGAATATGAGAAAATCATGTCCATGAGCAGCGACATCAGGAGATGGAGCATCGCCCCGGAACTGGAAGGAAGCGGGGCCTTTGCCCAAAAATGCCTGGAGAACAAAATCCTGCCGGCCATCGGACATTCAAACGCCATTTATGAGGAGGTTCTTCAGGCCTATTCGGACGGGTTCAGGCTGATCACCCATCTGTATTCGGGCTGTTCCATGGTCAGGAGAATCAATGCATACCGGTACGCCGGGGTGGTGGAAAGCGCTTTCCTCATCGAAGACATGAATGTGGAGGTCATCGCCGACGGGCATCACCTGCCGGCCAGCCTTTTGAAACTCATCCTTAAAAACAAGGCGTTCAGCAGGATTGCCCTCATCACCGACGCCACCCGGGCCGCCGGGCTGGATGTCACGGAGGCAGTGGTGGGCAGCAGGGAAGGGGGCATCCGCGCCATCATCGAGGACGGGGTGGCCAAGCTGCCCGACAGGAGTGCATTCGCCGGAAGCGTCGCCACCTGCGACAGGCTGGTCCGGGTGATGATGGAACAAGCCGGGGTTCCCTTGCATCGCGCCGTGGAGATGATGACCGCATCACCGGCAAGGGTGATGGGAATCTACCGCAGGACAGGAAGCCTGGCTGCGGGGAAATGTGCGGACATCGCCATATTCGACGGCGACATCAGGATGCATGCGGTCGTTGTGGGAGGAAAAACCGTATTCAGGGAAGATGCATCTATTTGAGGCCGAAAGTCTTTTCTTTCAAATCCAGATAGTAGATATAATTCTCGGGAGTGACATCCGGGGGGCACCTGTGGTCGCAGAAGGGGATGTATCCGCCCCTGGCCACCAACGGCTCCAGGGATTTCATGTATTTTTTGATCTCCTCTTTGCCTGCCAGAAGGGCCATCTTGTCAAAGCCCCCCATGATCCTCAGGTCCCTGCCGTATTCCGCGAAAAGCTCGGCGGGATGGCAGCAGGAGTTGACTTCATACGGGAACATGCAGTTGATCCCGCCTTCCAGGAAATAGGGGAGGATGGGACGCACGTCCCCGTCACAATCCGTGTACCACAGGTCGATTCCGTGGGCTTTCAGTTTCCTGTCGATCCGCTTGTACCGGGGCATGACCACATTTTTGAAGAAGTCCACCGTGACGATGGGCCCGTAGTTGAAGCAGATGTCCTCCCATCCGCCGGCATAGTCAAAGTCGAAGTGGGGGAGCACCTGGTCCAGGAAATGCTCCACCAGGCGGCAGGTGGTCTCCACCATGTCCTCCACCATGTCCGGGTAATCGTAGCAGGCATATGCCAGGCCTTCGAAGGACAGCATGTCCCGGATGCTCCCGATCATGGAGCCGCAATTGACCCCCAGTGGATAGTCCCGGTTCTCAGGGTGCATGCCCTTGAGCTTGCCGATGTCCATGGTCCGGTCCGGGTGATTGACATCGAACCGCTCCTCCTTGACCTTCTTCCAGTCCTCCGGGGTGACAACGGTGGGCTTGCTGTAGTGGGGGATGGTGGCATGGTTGTCCCTGGGGATCTCCGCCAGCAGGCCATACGCCCCCATGACGACCTGGGTGGTTAGGGTCTCCTCCACCACCTGGTAGGGGAAGGTGGGGTGCATGAAGGTCCTGCCGGACATCACATCGATCCGGTCGAAGTTGAAGAAGACATCGGCTTCCTCATTTTTTTTGACCCCGTTCTCTTTGAAGATGCCCCAGATGTCGAAGTTCTCGGACCAATAACCGAACTCCATGTTGAACGTCCGGTCGAAGGGCTTGTAATGCATCTGGTTGTTGAACCGTTCCCGGCCGGACATGATGCTTTTCCAGGGTTTCCTGATGGGTTGGATGGACATTGTGAGGTTCCTCCATGAGGTTGGATTCCTGCGACCATTATAAGCCAAGGGCGTGCATAAAACAATAGAAAAGTCAGGGGGTGTTATGATAATATGGAATTGCGGAGGGCTTCATGAGATACGAGATCGGCAACGACAGGATACGAAGGACCTGGGAGTACAAGGACGGGAAACTCTTTACCGTTTCCTTGGTGTCGGTGCCTTCCGGCCGGGAATATGTCACAGAACCCATCCATGAGAACGACTTCTTCTATGAGGGACTGACCTACGAGACACTCGTCTATTATCGTCCCAACGCATACATATTTGAACTGGAGGAGGTGCTGGAGGACCGCCTGGAGGAAGGCATCTATTCATTTCCCGCCTCCAGGATCACATTCACGTTGTATGACGCCTACCATGGCATCCGCATCCGTGTCAGGGCTGTCCTTCATGACAACACTTCCGTCATCCGGGTGTTCCACGAGGTGCAGACACGGAACATGCCATCGGGATATTTCTTCACCCCGAGGTACAACGCCATCGACAGCCTGCCGCTGAACCATTTGGAGGCCTCCCTGGAAGCCTACGAATTCTTTACCCACACCGACCACAACAACCACCTGGTGGAAAAGCATTTTCCGGATGCCGGGTTTGAAAAAGGCAATGTCCTTGTGGCGGATTTTGGCGGGGGAGGGGTTTTCTTCCTCAAGGAAAGCCCCTGTTTCACCGACCAGCGGCCGGAATGCGAAGGGAATTTCTTCATCGGCGACGGCGTTGTCCACACCTTGGGATGGGGGATCCTCCCCCATGAGTTCCAGGACAGGGAGATGACCACTTATGCCTCGGCCACCGGTGTGTACGAAGGGATCAAGGACAACGCATTCCTGGAACTCAAGCAGTACCAGATGAAGAAAAACAGGTTCAAGGCCTGCCTGGTGGCCAACCCCTGGGGGGGGAACCGCTGGATGGAACAGATCGGAGAGGAGTACGTGCTGGAGGAGATCAGGGCATGTGCTAAGCTCCATGCGGAATACTACCAGATCGATGACGGTTGGAACCGGGGGTACGGACTGATCCATGTAGGGTATTCAAAAGCCCTGGAGAAGGATTTCTGGCAGATCAAGGAGGAGTTCTTTCCCGAGGGATTCGGGAGGATTGTCCGGGAGGCCCGGGAAAACGGGTTGCGTATCGCCCTGTGGTTCGCACCGGACTGCAACACCATGTACCGGGACTGGGAAAGACAGGCGGAGATCCTCTATGGCTTCCACCAGGAATACGGCATCGACCTTTTCAAGATCGATATCATGAAGCTCAGGAGCAAGGAGAGCGAGGAGAACATCGAGAAGATGTTCCGCAGGCTGCGGGACATGTCGGGAGGCAAGATTCTCTTCAACCTGGATGTCACCAACGACCGAAGAAGCGGTTACTTCATGTTCGGGGAATACGGGAGCATTTTCCTGGAGAACCGATATACCCAAAAGAAGACATACTACCCCCACATGACGCTGAAGAACCTGTGGGACCTTTCCCTGTTCGTATGCCCCCAGAATTTTCAAATCGAGTTCACGGATATCGGAAAAAACACGGAACTGTATGAGCAGGATGGTCTGGAGCCCTCCTCCTATCCTTTCGCCTATGTCGCCGCAATCCCTTTTTTCGCAAACCCCCTCTGCTGGCTGGAGCCCTCCCAGCTGGACCATGAAAGCATGGCTGCCTCAGGCCGGATGATGGAGCTGCACCTGGCCCACCGGAAAGCCATCCATGCAGGGCATATATTCCCCGTGGGGATGCGCCCCGACGGGTATTCCTTCACAGGTTTCGTCTCTCTGGATTTCCAGGAAAAAACGGGTGTGATGGTGGCATTCAGGGAGAATTGCCCCGTCCCGGAGCACCTGTTTTCCATCCCCTGGCTGCAGGGAAAGACACCCGAAGTCCTGGAAGACCTGGTGAACGACTGGTCCGGACATGCCGGATGGGTCGGGGAACAGGGATTCATGGTGCGCCTGGAGGATAAGAAGTCGTTCATCATTTTTAGATTTCAATGGAGGTGATATCATGTTTGAAATGAAACCCGATTATGAGAAATGCATGGAGAGGATCAACGCTTTCTGGGCCAATGACCTGGCGGACAGGCCTTTGGTCTGGATGGGCTACCAAAAGCCGGATCCGAAGCCTCTGATAGAGAAGAAATACAACAACCTGCGGGAGCGGTGGCTTGATTTCGATACCCGGGTGGAGAACTATGTCATCCAGATGGAAAACAGCGTGGCCTATGCGGATGCCATGCCGATGGCCTGGCCCAACATGGGGCCGGAGATCATCAGCGCCATGTGCGGCTGTGGTTACGAGTTCGGGGAGACCACAGCCTGGTCCACCCCCTGTGTCAGGGACTGGCAGGACGATTACGACAAAAGCGTGTTCAGCCAGGACAATGAATATTTCAAGTTGCTTGACACCTTCACCAGGAAACTCGCGGAAGCGGGCAAGGGAAGGTTCATTGTGGGATACACCGACATGCATGGGGGAGGGGACCATCTGGCGGCCCTGCGTGACCCCCAGGAGCTGTGCATCGACATGATTGAGAATGTCGGCTGGATCCGGAAAAAACTGACGGATTCCTACAGGGAGTTTTATTGGATATATGAGCATTTCCATGAGATGCTCTCAGGCATGGGAATGCCCAGCACAACCTGGCTTCCCCTGGTTTGCGAGAAAGGCAAATACGCCGTTGTGAGCAACGACTTTTCCTGCATGATTTCCAAAAAAATGTTCGACGACATGTTCCTGCCCGGAATCGCGGAAGAATGCGCGTATTTCGACAGGAGCATCTATCACCTGGACGGCCCGGGCGCCCTGGTACATCTGGACTCCCTCCTGCAGATCAAGGAACTGGACGCCATTCAGTGGGTCCCCGGGGCGGGGAACGAGGGTTTCCACCGTTGGATCGGTGTCTACAAGAAAATCCAGAAAGCCAGCAAGGGCATCCAGGTCCTTGTGCAACCCGGGGAACTGGGGGAAGTGTTCGAGCATCTGGACCCGGAAGGGGTCATGCTGTGCGTCCAGGGGATTGAGAACGAATCCCAGGCAGAGAATGTGATGAAGAAAATCAAAAAATGGAGATGACCCTTTAAGTTCCCAATCCAAGCCTTTCCAGTGCCAAGGCCATATCCGGGGGAAGCGGTGCGCATATCGTGACCCGTTCTCCTGTCAGGGGATGGATGAAAGAGGATTCGCAGGCATGCAGTGCGGGACGGTGGATGATTGGGGAGGGTTTCTCCTCTCCGTAGAGGCCGTCCCCAAGGAGAGGAAACCCCATGGCCTGGCAGTGGAGCCGGATCTGGTGGGTCCTGCCGGATTCCAGATTGAATTCCAGCAGGGATGCGTCCTTGTATCTTTCCAGGACCCGGTACCGTGTCCTTGAAGGCTTTCCATCCTCCGCCACCATGCGCAGGATGATGGAATCCCCGGCCCTTCCGATGGGAAAATCCATCGTCCCCCCGTCCTCCCGGGGAACGCCCCGGACCAAACCAAGGTATTTCTTCACCGACTCCGGACGCTTCATGGTCTGAATCATCAGGGCGTGCACATGAGCATTTTTCGCAAAGACCACCACTCCGCTGGTCTGCCGGTCCAACCTTCCAACTGGCCGGGGAACGACCCTTGCACCTGACAAGAGGAAATGATGCTTCAGTCCGTTGAGGCAGGTGTCCTCCCTGCGGGGACCCGAAGGGTGCACCAGCAGTCCCGGGGGCTTGTCCAGGGCGATGAGGTGGTCGTCTTCAAAGAGGATGCGCAGGGAAAGGTCCCGGGGGAAAAGGTGGTTGTTGTCCACATGTTCTTCCAGCATGACCTCCACCACATCACCGGTCTGAACCCGGGTGCGGACGAATCCGGTCTGCCCGTTGAGAAAAACACCCCGGCTCCGCTTGAGGCGCTTGACCAGGGTGTTGGATAGGCGCAGGGTGTCCCGAAGGACTTTCAAAAGCATCCATCCGTTCTCGGTTTGTGTGACGTCATGCCGCATGTTCATAGCACCATTATTCTTTTTCCGCAGACAAAAGTCAATGGATGTGCTACCATGGATGCATGAAAAAAGCAATCATTGCCATCCTGGCCGCCGTGGCGGCCTGTATCCTGTTTGTCCTTGCGGTCAACCTTGCCGTGGTTTCGGAGGCCAGAAAACATATGCTGGCCGATGGATACGGCCCTGTGGATGCCGTGCTGGTCCTGGGGGCGTATGTCAGCCCGTCCGGCCAGCCATGCCCCATGCTTGCAGACAGGCTGGACACCGGTCTGGAAGCCATCGGTGCTGGGGTGTCCAAAAAAATCCTGTTGAGCGGGGACAATGGCACAAAGGGGTATGACGAGGTCAATGCCATGAAAAACCATGTCCTTTCCGCCGGGATGGAACCCCAGGATGTGTTCCTGGATCATGCCGGGTTCAGCACCTACGAGTCCATCTACCGCGCCAGGGAGATATTCGAGGTGGGGTCAGTGGCCATATCAACCCAGGAATTCCATCTGTACAGGGCGGTCTATATCGCCAGGCGGATGGGGATGGAGGCCTATGGGATTCCAGCGGACCGGAGGACATATCCCCCGAATGAACTCAAGTATTACGAATTCAGGGAGATTCTGGCAAGGGTCAAGGATTTCATGCTGGTGAACGTCTTCAAGACAAAACCGACCTTTCTCGGGGAAAAATTCCCCATCACCGGGGACGGCAGAACTACATTTGATTGACTTATGGGGACAGCGGGATATAATTTTAAGTTATGGACAACCGGCATATTCAAAAACATTTTCCAGTGGATGACGACCTGCTCCGGCTTGCCGGGGAGGCGGAGTTGCTATGCGGGGAAATGTTCCGAAAAATTGATACGGCGGCGGAGGAAAACCAGTGCAGGGTCATCCGGGCTTTCCGGGAACTGCAGGTGAGCGAGACACACTTCGCCCCCACGACGGGCTATGGGTACGGGGACAGGGGCCGGGATGTCCTGGATGCTTTGTATGCCATGGTTTTTGGATGCGAGGACGCCCTGGTCAGACAAAGCATTGCTTCCGGCACCGTGGCCATTTCCCATGCCATGTTCGCCAACCTCCGCCCCGGCGATGAGATCCTCTTCGCCACGGGAAAGCCTTACGACACCCTGATGGGCGTGGTGGGCATCGGGCGGGACACCCCGGGATCCATGAAGGAATATGGCATCACCCACCGGATCGTGGAACTGGATGGTGATGCATGCCCTGACATGACGGGCATCCGGGAGGGCATCCGGTCCAATACGAAGATGGTCTTCATCCAGCGTTCCAGGGGATACCAGTGGAGGAACAGGGTTGAGCCCGGGCATGTGTCGGCCATATCCAGGCTGGCGAAGGGCATCCGGAAGGACATCATCGTGATGGTGGACAACTGCTACGGGGAGTTCGTCCTGACCGGCGAACCTTCCGACTGGGGAGCGGACCTGCTGGCAGGATCGCTGATCAAGAACCCGGGGGGGGGCTTATGCCCTTCGGGCGGATATATTGCCGGGAACCGGGCACTGGTGGAAAACTGTACGTCCAGGCTGTATGCTCCGGGGCTGGGCAAGGAAGTGGGCAGTTCGGTGACGGACAAAAGGCTGCTGTTCCAAGGCTTCTACATGGCTCCTCACATCGTGGCCCAGAGTTTGAAGGGAAGCGTCTTCATCGCCTGTCTCTATGAGATGCTTGGGTATGAAGTGCTGCCCCGATACGATGAATCCCGCTGGGACATCATCCAACTGGTGAAATTCAACAGTGAAGAACAGCTCGTTCTTTTCTGCAGGGGTGTCCAGGAGGCCTCCCCGGTGGATGCCCATGTGAGGCCGACCCCCTGGAACATGCCGGGATACGACGACAAGGTGATCATGGCTGCGGGGACCTTCGTGTCGGGGGCTTCCATTGAGTTCAGCGCCGACGCCCCTGTAAGGAGCCCATATATCGCCTACATGCAGGGAGGACTGGTCTACAGCCAGGTGAAATTAGGAGCGCTCCTGGCATTGCAAAGGATGAGAAATGGTGAGATAATATAGCCACGGAGGGTGCGATGAAAACCCCGGACAACAAAAGAAGAGATTTGAATAGATACAGAAGAAGAAAAAACATCAGGAAATTGATCGGTTTGGTTTTCATGGTTTTCTTATGCCTGTACATCCCCGTCCTACTGATCATCGCCACCACATCCAAGCCACAGTGGGAATTCCTCAGCTACGGCACCATCAAGGACAGCATTGAAGTCAGCGGCCTGATTCTCAAGGACGAGCAGGTTTATGTCTCCGGATATGACGGAATGCTTCAGAAAAACGCCATGGAAGGGCAACGGGTTCCTGCGGGCCATGTGGTCGCAAGCATCGTCAACAGGCAGTATATGGACGTCTTTCATGAAATCCAGTACCTGGGGAATGAGATTCTCCTGCTGAAAAAAAACAGCGGCGAGACAAGCGGAATCTTTACCCGTGATCTCAAAAAAATCAACGATGACATCATTGTTCTGGTATCCGACATCGCAGGAGGCCTTGTCCAGGGCGACCTGTCAGGGTTCGGTTTTGCCCTGGCCAACATCCAGAGGAACGCCCGGATGCGCAACGATATCATGGTGGGAGCGCCCACCAGACATGATTGATTCTCCAAAGGTGCTGGGACCGGGCTGGTTTCAGGAAAAATTTGTCTGGCAGTTGCTGATCTTCACAACCACGGGATGTTTGCTGGCTGCGGAGCCAACGCCGAGCGCCTTGGAGACGGATCCGTCTGGCTGGGTGGACTTGATGCCTGCCAGTGATTTGAAGGGCTGGTCGCGCGTCCCGGTTCCGCCAACT
>JAWOHX010000138.1:0-2860 GCA_046484975.1 Clostridia bacterium | reverse complement strand
CATCCACTCCCATCTCCACCAGATCGGGGATGATCTGTGCAATATTCCCGCAGGAATGGATCCAGACATGTTTTTTTGCATTTTTGATCACCTCATATTCCCTGATCTCCCCCGGCTTGATCATCTTCCTCCAGACATCAGGGGACATGAGCATGGATTGCTGGGAACCCCAGTCGCTTCCCAGCAGGATGCCGTCCAGGGGAAAATGCACTGCATTCTCCAGCATGACCAGGTTTTTCCGGATGATCTCATTCAGAAGCCTCTCTGCGTAATCCGGTTCCCCGGCAAGATCCGCCAAAAAATTCTCAATGCCCCTGCAGAAATTTGCTTTTTCAAAATGGCTTCCGTAGGCCACTCCCAGGACATATCGTCCTTTTTCCTGCAGATACAGTGCCTTTTTTTCCAGTTCACTGTAACTCCCTGTTCCCATGGTCATGGGCAGGTAACCGGGCGGTTCCTGGGAAATGTAATACTCCCTGTCCACGTCCTTCCAACTCCACCATGGCAGTGTCAAAGCCACCACATGGTTGCCCATGCCCACCGACAAGGCCTCCCTGAAGGAAAGGAATCCCTCCCGGACAGCGGATTTCAGTTCCGAATCCAGAAAATCCGACTCCAGCCGCTCACCATATTTCTCAACCGCTGCCGTGGTGAAATAAATGCAATAGGGCACCTTTCCTGTCTCCTGGTGATGCAATGCTGCCACGACCATCTCTTTTTTTTCCATGGGATTCCCTTTCATCCTGTTCCAGTCGTTGCCCCCATTATATCATCCGGAGGAAAAAATGCACAGGCGCGCAAGGCGGCTGCACCTGTCACATCTTGTAAATGAACCATTTGCAGGTGGAGATTTCATACTTCATTTCATAGACCCTCTCCTGGTTGAAAACCTGGCTCTGGACTCTGAATACAATCATCCGGTTTCCCGCAAGTTTTTCCTCTTTCTGGTCCAGTACCTTCTGTACCCGGACGATATGGGTGTCCCCCCTGCTGTCGGTCATCCTGAATTTGACAGGGGTGATGACCCCTTCCCTGGTATTCACGCATATCATGTCCACGGATCTCATCAAGACCTTCATTCTTGCTCCTTTTCCTATAAAAGACTTGTCATCATGGGATAATCCTCGCAGATCCCGCCGTTCATGCCATTGATCCGGCTCTGGATGAAACTCGCCCGTTTCAAAGATTCCTTGCCGTACCGTTCCCGGATCCCGTCGATGCTCCGGTCCAGTTTCCTCTTTTTCTCGGCTGAGGGCCCGTCGAAAATGCATTTCTGGTAGATTCCGCAGGAATCCAGGGAACCCACCGCCACGCCGAAATGCCTCAGGGGCTGCCCGTCCCAGATCTGCATGAAAAGCCCCATCGCCGTGGCATAGATTTCGTCGGTGCTGTCCGTGGAGGAAAAGAAGGTATGCTGCCTGGCTCCTCCCCCGTGCCCGGCATTCCGGAAAGAAACGGACACTGTCCGGCACATCATCCCGATGTGCCGGAGCCTTGCGCCCACCATTTCGCTGAGAGAAAGGATGTATAAGGAGGCGTCTTGCCCGGTTTCCACATCAAAAGGGGTGACGGTGGAGTTCCCGATGCCCTTGGGTGCCCTTGTTTCCTGTTTCACGGTGGACCGGTCGATGCCATTGGCATATTCCCAGATCATCCGGCCATGGCTGTGGAATACCGATTCCAGGAAACCGCAGGAGGTCCCGGCCAGCCCTCCGATGGTCTCGATGCCGTATTGCCTGAGTTTCTTTCCTGTCCGGCTCCCCACCATGAAAAGCTCCTCCACCGGGAGTGGCCACATCTTGGAGGGAATCTCCTCCCGGAACAGGGTATGAACCCGGTCGGGTTTCTGAAGTTCGGAAGCCATCTTGGCAAGCAGTTTGCAGGAGGACACCCCCACGTTCACAGTAAATCCCAGTTCCCTTTTGATTTTCTCCTTGATCTCGTATGCCGTCCCTGAGGGATCCCCCGTGTCGTATGCCATGAAGCATTCATCCACACTGAAGCGTTCAATCCTCCCGCTGAAATGTCCCAGGCATTCCATCATGGCGTCGGAACAGGAGAAGTAGAGTTCATAATTCGGCGGCACCACCACCAGTCCCCGGCACAGGCTTCTGGCCTCGAACAGGGACTGGCCGGTATGGACGCCGGCTATCTTCGCAAGGCCTGATTTGGCAAGAACGATGCCTTTTCGCTTGCTGGCATCGCCGCCCACCACGGAGGGAATCTCCCGCAGGTCGGGTTTCTCTCCCAAAGAAAGCCTATAAGCGGCTTCCCAGCTCAGATACGCGCTGTTTGCATCAATATGGAAAATGGTACCGGTCACTTCATATCCCTCCGGTTCCATTATACCGAACATATGTTCTGTTGTAAACAATGATTTCGCCTTGACTCAGTTCATGGCAGGAACTGGGAGAACAGCATGGCCAGAAAAGTGACGGAATAGATTCCAGCCATGAGCAGCAAGCCCGGAATAAAGGTGAAGACATCTGCAGGCATGAACCTTGGCCGTGGCAAGACCTCTTCCTCTGTCCGGTTCCTCCGGGTGAGTACCGTCATCAGCCCGATTGTCAGAGAGGCTGCCCCGATCACGATGGCTCCGATGAACACCACGGATACGATGGTCTGGAAAACCTCGAATCCTTCCACCACCAACTCCGTTGACTCATACATCCATTCTGACCCGCCGATTCTGGTGGCTGCGTAAGATATGACCATGGCTGCGGCATTGTTGACAAAATGGGCAATCATTCCGATGAATATGGATTTTGTGACATACACCACATAGCCGATGACCACTGAAAGGAAGAAAATGCCCAGTAGCTTTTCAAAACTGAAATGAAAGAGGGTGAACAGCACAGAA
>JAWOHX010000010.1:0-11022 GCA_046484975.1 Clostridia bacterium | reverse complement strand
TCCTCATCCTGTCACCTCCGGGTAAAATGCCATCGATTGACTGGGACTGAGCATTCACCTACCATGATAACAAAAGCGCAAAGACACTGTCAAATTCCACTGTGGAACTTATTTCGGGAATACGCAGTCAAATAACAAGACCGGCCGGAATGCCACAGCATGTTGATATCTATGGGGAGAACCTTTATAATAAATGTATCCATCATGCCGTAAAGCATCAATATGGATTGCATCGAGGAAATTGAACAATGATGAGACTGAAAAATAAAAACCTATGCTTGGTGATATGCCTGCTTCTTTTTATGTTCATTGCCGTGGGTATAGCTGCATCAGGCAGGATAATCGGACAGGAGAAAGATGCAACACCCCTTCCTCCAGTTCTTGTTCCCTCGACCGTTCCTGAGCAAACCCCGGATCCTGTCAATATCCCTGAACCGTCACCTGAGCCATCCCCGTCACCTGAACCATCCCCGTCACCTGAGCCATCCCCGTCACCTGAACCATCCCCATCCCCTGAACCCCCGCCAAAGGATTACGCTGTCTTGAAGGGGCTTTTGGATGAGTTCATCGCCGGGCAGTCTGGCACATATGGGATTGCTTTCATCAATCTTGTGACAGGTGAAACCTTTGGCATCAATGACACTGAGGAATATATCGCTGCCAGCACTTCCAAACTGGTTATCAACCTGCTCTTGTTCGAGAGAATCGCCAAAGGCGCAATAGATCCTCAGACAATCCTGACATATGAGGAAGTAGACTTCGAGCCAGGTGCCGGAATCATACAGCGAGAGGAATATGGAACGGAGTATACCGTGCTGGAAACAGCACGCTTGTCCATCATACACAGCGACAATTGTGCCATCAATATGATCATCCGCCTCCTGGGAAACAACCAGGTTGTGCAATACATGCTTGATCTGGGCGGCTCCATCAACTACAGAGGGTACCGGTCTTCTCCCAGGGATATGGCAATTTATACCCGTCATCTATACCATTTTTACCTTGAGGAACCCGAGGTTGCGGGTATTCTGATGAAATACCTCGAAAGCACCCCCTTCAATGACCGGATTCGTAAATGGCTGCCAGAGGATGTGCGTGTGGCACACAAGATCGGCAATTTTGACAGAACAGCAAATGATGTGGGGATTGTTTTCGCCTCAGAGCCTTATGTGATATCCATGATGTCGGATGATGTGGATTTCCTTGAAGGATGCAAGGTATTGGCACAAATGTCAAAAATGGTTTATGATTTCATGGAGAAGGATATGGCTTTGGCCCAGTAAGAGATCATGGCCATCAATGAGGGAGACAATGAAAAAGAAACACATGATGCGCCACATTGCCACAATGATTCTGATGATGAACCTGTCCCTTGTGGCATGCCATCCAGGCAATGGTGGTGATGTTGATGTCCCTCCCTCACCTACCACCTCAGAGCAACTTCCATGGGTTTCCCCTATCGTTGAGCCTGAGCCCACGGCAAGCCCGATGCCGACTGCCACACCCGCACCTGTAGAAACGCCCTCTCCGTGGCCTGCACCGACTATTCCACTGAACACGGTTGGGCTGAAGTCCCAGTACATTGTCGGCAATCTTTTTCACAAGTTGTTCAAAGGGACGGAAGAGATATCAGATTACCAATCTCCGGACATCATCTCCTTCGGAAACCCTGTGGATTATTCCCTGCTGGAGGGAGTCACCACATTCCGTGGCAATCATTTCAGGAATTCGGCGGCTTACGGTGTACGGGATGTGAAAGAAGAAAAACTGGAGATTATTTGGAACTATGGCATCGGTGTCATCGATAACTGGCCCGGCGTTGGATGGACAGGGCAGCCACTGCTGGTCCATTGGCCGGAGGACATCCGCAGACTCATGAACATCCGGGAGGAACTGAAAGACAAGGACCTGATTGAAGTGATCTATGCAACGATGGATGGGAACATCTATTTCCTTGATCTGGAAACCGGTCAGCCGACCAGGGATTCCATTCATATCGGCTTTCCCCTCAAGGGGACTCCCTCGGTGGATTCCCGCGGATATCCGGTATTGTACTGCGGTCAGGGAGTGAATAGGAACGGGGATGTGTATGGTTCCTTCCAATATAGGATCTTCAGCCTGATTGACCAGTCACTGCTGTTCCAGATACCAGGGTCCGACCCTGTGAGTCTCCGCAACTGGGGCGCCTTTGATTCCTCTGGGCTTATAGATCATGCCACCGACACCCTCATCCAGTGCGGTGAAAACGGACTGATTTACAAGGTGAAACTGAATACCGTGTTCGACAAGGAGGCGGGAACCATCTCCATGGACCCTGAGATACTCAAGTATCAGTACCGGGGGGTGTTCAGTCCGAGAATCGGGATAGAAAGCTCACCTGCCATTTACCGCAACCTCCTTTATGTCGCAGACAACGGCGGTCTTCTCCAATGCATCGACATCAACACCATGCAGCCGGTCTGGATTGCCGACTTGAAGGATGACACGGACAGCACCATCGTCATTGAGGAAACGGAAGCAGGCGTATTCCTGTATACCGCCAATGAGGTGGACAACAGGTGCGTGGCCCAGGGTACATCCTTTGATTATTGCAATCTTCGTAAATTCGACGCCCTGACCGGTGAACTGATCTGGCAGAGGGATTACCGGGCGGTCTATACCGATCCTTTGGTTGTCGGAGGAGCCCTTTCCACACCTGTCATTGGCAAAAACGACATCTCCGATCTGGTGATTTTCAACATCGCCAAGACCAATACCTGGATGGATGGCAAACTTGTCGCCCTGAACAAGGCCTCCGGTGAGGAAGTCTGGTCCATCGACCTCACTTACTACAGCTGGAGTTCCCCTGTGGACTTTCTTTCATCGGATGGAAAAACATACATGATTTTCTGCGATTTCAATGGGGACATGCATTTGATTGACCCTTTGGTCGGGAGAATACTGGATACGGTTTCCCTGGGAAGAAACGTGGAAGGGTCCCCTGCCATATACGGGAATACCGCTGTTGTCGGATCCTATGCCTTGAAAATTTTCGGCGTCAGAATCAAATGAGACATTGCGGTCAAAAAAACACCCTGACCATTCAGGCAGGGTGTTTGGTGGGCCTTCAGGGACTCGAACCCCGGACCAACCGGTTATGAGCCGGTCGCTCTAACCAACTGAGCTAAAGGCCCAAGTGGCTCCCCAAGTTGGACTCGAACCAACGACCCTGCGGTTAACAGCCGCATGCTCTACCAGCTGAGCTATTGAGGAATATCCTGTACTTGAAAAGAGCACATATGTTATTATACTGACTGCCGGATTTACGGTCAAGGCTTTTTTATCAGTCCAGATAATCCTTCAGTTTCTTGCTCCTGCTGGGATGCCGCAGTTTCCTCAGGGCCTTTGCCTCTATCTGCCGGATTCTTTCCCGGGTCACATTGAATTCTCTTCCAACCTCTTCCAAGGTCCTGGCTTTCCCATCTTCCAGGCCAAACCGGAGTTTCAGCACTTTTTCCTCTCTGGGTGTCAATGTGTCCAGGACGCAAATGAGCTGTTCCTTCAGCAATGTGAATGCTGCGGCATCCGATGGTGCCAGCGCATCCTCATCCGGAATGAAATCCCCCAAATGACTGTCTTCCTCTTCCCCAATGGGTGTTTCCAGGGACACAGGCTCCTGGGATATCTTGATGATCTCCCGGACCTTCTCCACCGTGATGTTCATTTCCCTGGCCACTTCCTCGGGCAGGGGATCCCTTCCCAGCTCCTGGACAAGTTGCCTGGATACCCGGATCAGTTTGTTGATGGTCTCCACCATGTGAACCGGAATCCGGATGGTCCTGGCCTGGTCGGCGATGGCCCTGGTGATGGCTTGTCGAATCCACCAGGTGGCATAAGTGCTGAATTTATACCCTTTTGTATAATCAAATTTCTCAACTGCTTTTATCAGTCCCAGATTGCCTTCCTGAATCAGGTCAAGGAACTGCATGCCTCTTCCCACATATCTTTTGGCGATACTGACCACCAGTCTAAGGTTGGCTTCTGCAAGCTGCCTCCTGCTATCCTGACATCCCTGTTCCATTGCCGTCGCAAGCCGGATCTCATCGTCTGCGTTCAAAAGGGGAACCTTTCCGATTTCTTTGAGATACATCCGTACGGGATCGTCTATGTTGACCCCTTCGGAGACGTTCCCTTCGATTTCCTCGATCTCATCCTCGATTTTGTTGATATTGATGTCATCATCGATGACATCAAGCCCAGCTTCTTCGAATGCCTCATAAAGCTTTTCCATCTGCTCGGCTTCAATCTCAAGCTCATCCAACGATTCGGCAATCTCCTTGTAGGTAAGCACCCCCTTGGATTTGCCTTTTTCAATGAAGTCGCTCAGGATTTTGTCAAACGACTGGGTGATGTTCTCCTTGATTTCCTCTTTTTCCACTTCCTTCATTTCCGTCTCCTATTTCTTGGTTTTTCTCAGCATCATCATGTTCTCCAGCAGCTCCCTGTCCAGCTTGTCTTTCATCTGTTCATCCGTGTCTCCGGAATCCAGGGTGGATGTGATCCTGTTGATCCTGCCCTTGATGACATCCACTCTATATGAGGTGATTTTGTCGAGTAGTGCTTTCTTCGTGTCCTTGGAGTATTCCATGATGGCAGACACCCCGGAAAAAAGAGAGGCATCTTTCTCCTCCAATACATTGAGGATATAATTCTCATCGATTCTCCGGGCTTGATTTACCCTTTTCTTCACATGGTCAAACAGTTTTTGCAATCCTTCATCCTCCAGATAGGATTCATCAAGTTCATCCATCATCACTCCTGCGAGGTCTGGGTTCAGACACAGAATGGCGATGGCGGAAAAAAAGTGCTTCTTCCTGTCGTCATTGCCCTTCAGCCTTTTCGATACAATGGGTCTGTCCTGGACGTCTCCATCCACACCTGCACCTGGCATGTGCTTTTTCACCTCGTTCATCAAGGCCTCCTCACTGATGCTATAGTCACTGGCGATTTTTTTGACATACATTTCTTTTTCCACGTCATTGCTCACCATGGCTACGGCCTTGGCCATTTCATTCAGGAATTTGATGATGCCTTCCGTTTTGCTCAAATCCACTTTTTTCCTGGCCAGATATGCTTTGTATTCCACCAGCGGTTTTGCGTTTTTCACCTGGTCCTTGAATGCCTCCACCCCATGTTTCTTGATGAAGTCGTCCGGATCCTTTCCGTCAGGCATCACCACAACCCGAACATTCAGCCCCATGTTGGACAACATGTCCAATCCCCGCAATGCCGCGGCTTGTCCGGCGGCATCTGAATCATATGCGATGGTGATGTCCTGGGACATCTTCTTCAGGATTCTTGCCTGGCGCTGGGCCAGGGCAGTGCCCAGGGAAGCCACGCAATTTTTGATGCCCGCCTGATGGAGGGCTATGCAATCCATGTATCCTTCCACGATGATGATTCCGTCCCGGGAATGGTCTTTGGCGATGTGGATGCCGTATAAGTTGCTGCTTTTGTTGTATACCGGTGTCTCTGGGGAATTCATGTATTTTGCACCTTCTCCGCTGATAATCCGGGCGCCGAATGCGATGACCCGCTTTCTCGCGTCGAATATGGGGAACATGATGCGGTTGCGGAAACGGTCAGTCAGTTGATTTCCGTCTTTGAGGAAGGCCAGGCCTGCGTCCACGATATCCTTTTCAAGGAAACCTTTTTGCTTCAGATGCGCCGACAATGCTTCATACCGGTCCTGTGCATAGCCGATGCCGAAAGTCTTGATGATCTCAATATCCAGTCCCCTTTTAGAGAGGTATTTCCTGGCTTCCATGGATTCCTCTGTTTTCAGCATGGAAAAAAAATACCTGGCAGCAAGTGTATTGACTTGGATCAATGTCTTTTGCCTCTGTTCCCGGCCCGCCTGTGCCGCATCCCTGGATTCCGGCAGGACATAGGAGCTCTTTTCCGCAAGCACCCTGATGGCATCGATGTATTCGATGTTCTCGATGCTTTTAATGAAGTGAAGGACATTTCCTCCTTTCCCACATCCGAAGCAATAGAAAATCTGTTTGGCGGGAACCACACTGAAAGAAGGGGTTTTCTCCTTGTGGAAAGGGCATAACCCGAAGTAATCTTTTCCTTTTTTATTAATCTTGACATACTCGGATACCGTGTCGACGATGTCGTTGCGGTCGATCAATTCCTCGATTACTTCCTCCGGGTAGAATCTTCCTTCACTCATTGTTTCCTGCCTTGACCTGTTCCTTTCTAGATTTCGACAGCGGGACATTTTTTCCTTTTTTAATTCAAAGATGAAAAACATAAGGAAATTTAATGGTCGGTTGTTTGAACAGACAACCGATGTGTCCTATGATGTATGTATGTTTCGCGACCCCGCCACCAGGCAGATTCATCAGGAGGTATCATGGGCAAAAAAGAATTGAAGCACAAGACACACATTCTGCAGATTGATGAAAGGTCAGCTGATTTGTGTTATTATCTTCTCTGCAGGTCACCGGAAAATATTTCCACGGATCCCCCCTACGGAATCCTCATCGAAAAGGAAATGGAAAATGCCGTCGTGGACACCTACTCAGCCGAGGATTGTTTTTTTAGCTCTGAGGAAGCATGCTCTCTGCTGGAAGGACTGGCTTTGTACCAGGTCACACCCATCAGCGCCAGCGAATGCATCGAGGAATTGCTCAACAACTACTGACCGTGGTATGGTCATTTTTTGATGGACAGGACGGAAATTGCTTTCCTGTCCCAGTTGAATGCATTCCTGGCAACCCGCAGGATGTCCTCATTGGTCACCTTGTTGATTTTATCCAGCAATTTCTTCATGTCGATAATCTCGTTCCGGAGCAGCATTCCCCTTGCCATGGACGACATGCGGGCATCGGTATTTTCAAGTCCCAGCACCAGATTCCCCTTGATTTGGTCCTTGGCTTTTTTCAATTCATCCTCTGTCAGTCCTTTTTCCCGGATATCATCCACTTCCTTTTTTATGCAATCCATCAGCCTCGGAAGTTTCTGACGGTTAGTCCCGGCATAGATGTTCAGGATGCCCCCTCCTTTATACGACTCCACCATGCTGCCGATGCTGTAAACCAGACCCTTGTCTTCCCGGGCAGACTGGAACAATTTCGAACTCATGCCTCCTCCAAGGACATTCGAGGCAATGACAAGCGCATGTCTGTCATCACTGTCATAGCCAAGACCTTCCATGGCCATGGAAACGTAGGTCTGTTCAATGTTCTTGAAATACTTGTTGCTGGTACAATAAAATGAGGGGTAAGAGACAGTTGTCTTTCTTTCGGTGTTTTTTCCGTTGATCCCGTTAAATTTTTCTTCCAAGTCAGCCAGCATTATTTCCTCTTCAAACTTTCCCACCACCGTGAAAAGCATATTGTCTGGCCTGTAATACATGCCCATGTAATCAAGCAGGCTTTCCCGGTCCAGGGCCCTGACTGTGGTTTTGCTCCCGATGACAGGATGGGCCAGCGGATGTCCCCTCCACATGTTCTCGCACAACCTGTCATGGACATAGTCTTCCGGAGAATCATTGTACATGGCAATTTCTTCGCAAACCACCTTCTGCTCCCTGTGGATCATTTTAACGTCATATAGGCTGTTTTTGATCATGTCCGACAATATATCCGTTGACAAGGAGAAATGCTCGTCCAGGGTTTTTGCATAAAAGCAGGTAAGCTCCTTTCCTGTAAAGGCATTCAAATGTCCTCCGATGTCATCGAAACTGCCCGCGATGTCCCTGGCCGTTCGGTTCACGGTCCCTTTAAACAACATGTGCTCGATGAAATGGGATATCCCCCTGCTTTGTTTGGCTTCGTTCACCGACCCCGCCTTGACCCATACGCCCATACACACGGAGCGAATATGGGGCAGCCTTTCATACAATACTTTCAGTCCGTTTGACAGGGTTTTCTCTTTGATCATTGCTGCTCCTTAAAAAAGGCCCGGCTTTGTCACCGGGCCTTCCATGCGTTTTATTCTTCCTTGTCTTTTCTATCGGGCCTTGGTAAGAGAACTTTTCTGGACAGGTTGATCCTGCCTTGCCGGTCCACCTCGATGATCTTCACATCGATGGTATCGTTTACCTTGAGGAGTTCCTCTACTGTATTGACTCTTTCATGGGCCAGTTGGGAAATATGGACCAGCCCTTCCTTGCCCGGAAGAAATTCAACAAATGCACCGAAACTCATGATTTTTGTGACTCTGGCATTATAGAAGATCATGCCCGGTTCTACGCTCGATGTCAATCCTTTGATGATGGAAACCGCTTTGTCCGCAGCGGCGGAATCCGTGGTTGAGATATATACCGTGCCATCGTCTTCAATGTCGATCTTAACCCCTGTGGTCTCGATGATCTTATTGATGACTTTGCCGCCGGAACCAATGACATCCTTGATCTTGTCGGTGTCAATGGTCATGGTGATGATCTTCGGTGCATAAACAGACAGCTGTGGCCTTGGTTTGTCGATGGCTTTGAGCATGGATTCCTCCAGGATCTGTATCCGTCCTTTCCTGGTGATCTCTAATGCTTTCTCGATCATTTCCTCGGTCAGGCCATCCGTCTTGATGTCCACCTGGATGGCTGTAATCCCTTTTGTTGTGCCTGCTACTTTGAAATCCATGTCGCCGAAGAAATCCTCAATCCCCTGGATGTCCATGATGAGGACATATTTATCCGGATTTTCATCATCCGTGATCAGACCGCAGGAGATGCCCGCCACCGGGGCTTTGATGGGAACACCCGCATCCATCAACGCCAGTGTGCTGCCGCAGATGCTTCCCTGGGAAGTGGAACCATTGGACATCAGGACATCCGATACCACCCTGATGGCATAGGGGAAATCCTCTTTTGAAGGAATGACGCATTCAAGGGCTTTCTCTGCTAGTGCACCATGTCCGATTTCCCTTCTTCCCGGTCCCCTGGCTCCCCTGGGGTCCCCCACGCTGTAGCCGGGGAAGTTATAATGATGCATATATCTGTTTTCCGTCTCACTCGCATCCAGCCCGTCGATGGTCTGGGAGTCCCGGATGGAACTTAGTGTGACTGTGGACAGTACTTGCGTCTGTCCCCTCTGGAACAATGCCGAGCCATGGGTCCTTGGCAATACACTGACTTCACTGTGAAGTTCCCTGATTGTATCCAGTTTCCGGCCGTCCACCCTCACTCCTTCTTTCAGGATATATTCCCTGACAACCTTTTTTTCCAGGTTGTACAAAGACTCGGTGACATAGGAGGGATTTTCCTTATATTTCTCCCCGAATGCCTCCATGGTCTTTTTAGTAACATCATCCACGCTGATTTCCCTGACACTCTTGTCCCTGGAAAGCACGGCCTTGCGCATGTCATCATAAGCGAATTCTTTGATCTCGTCAAAGATTCCCGCAGGAATTTCTCCTGACTGGTAAGAGGCTTTCTCTTTGCCAATCTCCCCGACAATGGTGTCGATGAATTCACAGAACCTCTTGATCTCCTGATGACCCTCCTTGATTCCTTGCAACATAATTTCATCAGGGACCTCGTTGGCTCCAGCTTCAATCATGCATATTTTCTCCTTGGTTCCCACAAGGGTGACATACATGCTGCCTTTTTCCCTTTGTTCGGCATTGGGGTTCAATACGATTTTCCCGTCCACATAGCCAATGATGACACCGGCAATGGGTCCGTTGAAGGGTACGTCGGATATGGCAATGGCGATGGCGGCGCCCAGCATCGCAGCAACTTCGGGCTGGTTGTTCTGCTCCACCGACAACACCGTGCATACTACGCCGACTTCATTTTTATAATCCTTGGGGAACAGGGGGCGGATGGGCCTGTCAATGAGTCTGGAAGTCAGGACCGCGGAATCTGTTGGCCTTCCCTCCCTTTTTTTGAATCCCCCGGGGATTTTTCCGATGGCGTACATTCTTTCCTCATAGTCCACACTCAACGGGAAATAGTCCAAACCGGGTTTCGGTGCGGAGGAAGCTGTGATGGTCGCCAGGACGGCGGTTCCCCCATACCTGACCAGGCAAGCCCCGTTGGCCAGCTGGGCATGCTTTCCTGTCTCCACCAATAATTTCCTTCCGGCGACTTCTGTTTCATAGATTTTGTGATTCTCGTACATTACCTTCTCCTTTCATTTCTGGAAGGGAAGGAGAGTATTCAGAAAACGGACACCTGGACACGTTTTAAAAAAGGAATTCAGGTCTCGGTTTTCTGTAAAATACTCTCATTTCCCTTAATCAAAAACAGAACGGCGGAAGACTCCGCCGAACCGTTTTACTTTCTTAGATTCAGTTTTTCGATGATGGCGCGATATCTTTCAATATCTTTTTTCATCAGATAATTCAAAAGCCCTCTTCTTTGTCCGACCATTTTCAGAAGGCCTCTCCTGGAATGATGATCTTTCTTATGTGTCTTCAGATGTTCATTCAAGTGATTGATCCTCTGGGTCAAAATGGCCACTTGCACCTCGGGTGAGCCGGTGTCGCCATCATTGACCTTGTGTTGCTCAATAATGGCCAGTTTGTCTTCCTTGTTCATTGTGGTCCTCCTCTTTCATATAGCCCCGCTGGCCGTGTAGTCGGTCGGAGTATCCGAAAACTCAGCCAACGGTTACCGACTTCGTATTCTAACATAAAAGCTCATTTCTGTCAAACCTATGAAATCTTAATTGTCGTTCGTCAGCGATAATGTCATATTATAACTCATCAGGGAAAATGTCACTCTAAAAGGACTATAATTGTGAATGGTCAGTATTGCATTTTGTCCTCACATAACAACTGATACAATGTACTACTGTTTTCTGTTTTTATATTGGGTATGCAGAAGATGGTGTGATCTTTCCCCAAGTGGTTTCTCAAGATACTTATCATATAATGCCACAACAGCAGGATTTTCATGGGACTTTCTGATTTGTAGCCCTCTGTCAGCCATATAAGTGGCAGTAATCCTTCTGGCTCTTAACTCGTCTGTTGTATGATAAGGCTGACCTCCGCCACCGATGCAGCCTCCGGGGCAGCACATAATCTCGA
>JAWOHX010000084.1:0-6139 GCA_046484975.1 Clostridia bacterium | reverse complement strand
GTCTTTCTTTCCCCGGGCACCGATGACGGCAGACAGGTTTCCAATGGATCCTGCGCCAAAATAAACATGGACCGGGTTATAAAAGTTTCCCATTGGCCTTCCCTCTTTTCCCATGTGGATGGATCCCTTGTCCCAGAAGCCGGTTGATCTCCTCCAGAATGATTTCTGTCTCTTGTATCGAATCTGCGATGAAATGGGCACCTGCGGCATGGAACCGTGCCGCGGCTTCCCGCTTTCTGCTGTCCAGTTCCAGGGGATCCATTGCCTCCACTTCCTTTTCAGACAATCCCAGTTCGCTGCCGCCTTCCAGGACTCCGACACTCCACAATCCGGCATGGACCCCTTCTTTGATGTCGCTGACAGTATCTCCCACTTTGACCATGGTTTCCAGGGGAAACACACCCAGCCTGACGGCGTTCAGATAACACATGAACGGAAACGGCCTTCCCGCGGGTACTTCATCCGGTGTCACAACGACATCGGGGGCATAGCCGTTTTTCTTTGCTTCCCTTGTCACCGTTTCCATCATTTTCGAGGTGTAACCCGTGGTCGAACCAATCTTCAGGCCCTTTGCCCGAAGGCTCTCCATCAAAGCAGGAACTCCTTTGATGGGCATGCAGTATTTTGGAAGAATCTCCATCAGCTTGGGTTCAAAGCAGGAATATATGGATTCCACCTCCTTCTCCCCGGGCTCCTTTCCATATATGGACGACCATTGGGCCCTCACCCCCTCCATACGGAACAGCTCTGCAATATGGTCTTTTTTCATGAGACCCATGGGCTTTCTGGCCTCTTCCGCCGTAATCCGGATCTGCTTTTCTCCGAAAACCTTGATGAAAACATCCAGGGGGGCGAAACAGCCATAGTCAATGGTGGTCCCGGCCCAATCGAATATCACGGCGTTGACTTTTTGTATCGGCGAAAGAATGGTCTGCATTTCACTTCTCCTTTTCTGTTTCAGGTCATACCTCCGTCAGGGAGGACCTTTTCAGAATATTTTAAGATTTTCCCGGATTTGTTGCCCCGGTGTTCAAATTGCTTTTTTTTTCATATATAATGATACCATATCGGAAGGAGGATTTGACATGAAAGGACGAGAGCGGCTGCTGACAGCTCTGGACAACAGGAAACCCGACCATCTTCCCTGTCAGGTGCACAACTGGATGAGTTATTACCGGAACCATTATCTGGGTGGGAAGAACGACTATGAGGCTTATGAATACTTTGACATGGATCCTGTCATATACACCAATCCTGAATACAGATACAGGGACAGTGACCTTTCCTCATGGCAGGTGAAGAACATGGACATGGGGACCAAGGA
This sequence comes from Clostridia bacterium, assembly GCA_046484975.1. Lineage (GTDB taxonomy): Bacteria > Bacillota > Clostridia > DUPQ01 > DUPQ01 > JAWOHX01. Next base: position 4,815 of record JAWOHX010000084.1, on the reverse strand, counting down.
TGGGATCCATACCATGAAAATCATCATCACCACCCCGAAAGGCACCCTCACCGCGGAAAAACAATCCAGTGAGATCACCTCATGGCTCACCGAGCATTTCATCAAGGACCAAAAGGATTTTGAACTGTGGAACACCTATCTGCCAATGCCCGTGGAAGTGGACTGGTCTCCTGTCATCGAGGTCAAAAAAAGACTCGGAGACAAGGGAATAGCCCGGGGCAGCTATTTTGATTTCGGCCAGGGAAGCCCCTGGCAAAGCCTTGCCTACATGTACGGGACCGAACAGCTCATCATGTCGGCCCTGGACGACCCCGACTGGACGCATGCTGCTTTGAGCGCCATGCTGGAGAAGAAGCTCAAAGTGATTGAACTGGGAGGGAAAATTGAGCTGGATCTCGTCGAGACAGGCGGGGGAGCCGGCTCCAGTACTGTCATCAGCCCTTCCATCCATCGGCAATTCTGCCTTCCATATGACCAGCGGCAGCACAAGGCCCTCCGTGACCATGGTACAAGAGTGGTCTATCACCTGTGCGGCGGGTTCATGCCCCTCCTGGATATGGTGGTGGAAAACGGTGCCAATGGAATGGAGACCATGACCCCTCCTGAAATGGGCGGGGACTGCATTCTGTCCGAATGCACCAGAAGGATTGGCGACAGGATGTTCTTCATCGGGGGATTCGACCAGAATGCGGGCTTTGAAAGCGGAAACCCGGAGCTGGTCCGGGAAATGGTCTTCAAGCTTCACGACGACTGCCCGGACGGCGGCTATATCCTTTGTCCCTCTGACCACTTTTTCTACGGGGACCCCGAAAACATCAAGGCCTTTGTCCAGGCGGCAAAGGAGTGTGTTTACTGATGTTCGATGTCGCCTGCGCAGGAATCCTTGTCGCTGATGTCATCGCCAAACCCATTATGAATCTTCCGGAGAAGGGAACCCTTCTCCCGGTGAACACCATCAGCCTCCACAGCGGTGGCTGTGCCTTGAGCAGCGCCGTCAACATGAGTAAAATCGGCCTGTCCACAACTGTCCTGGGAAAAGTCGGGAAGGACGGTTTCGCCGACTTCCTCATCAAGGTCATGAAGGAGAACGGTGTGGATACCTCAGGACTCTCCTATGATGACCGACTGGGTACATCTGCAAGTGTGGTCATCGTCGGTGAGGACAGCGAGCGCTCTTTCCTCCATTATTACGGAGCCAATTCCTCCTTTTCATATGAGGATATCGATTTTGACATCATTGCGGAATCAAGCATTTTGTTCATTACCGGAGTAAACCTGATGTCTTCCTTTGACGGGATCCCTTGTTCCAGGGTGTTGAAAAAAGCCAAGGAAATGGGGAAGACCACCGTCCTGGACACCGCTTGGGATGCCACAGGGAGATGGTTGGAGACCATCCGGGATTCCCTTGCCCACATTGATTATTTCATCCCGAGCTTCGATGAGGCCAGGATGATTTCCGGCACGGACATTCCTTCTAAAATGGCAAAGGTCTTCCAGTCCCACGGGGTAAGGAATGTGGTCATAAAACTGGGCCGGGAAGGCTGTTACATCAGGGACATGGACGGAAAAGAACATACCCTGTCCACCTTCGATGTGGTACCCGTTGAAACCACCGGAGCGGGGGATGCCTTCGCGTCTGGGTTCATCACCGGCCTTTCCAAAGGCTGGGACATACGGAAATGCGGTGTTTTTGCCAATGCCACAGGATCCCTCTCCGTGACCTCCATCGGGGCATCCACTGGAATCAGGCCATTGCGGGAAGTGATTGATTTCATAAAATCTCAAAGGGAGTTTGAAGAATGATAACGAAAAAAGAATTCGACGAGGCTGTCAGACAGACCATCGGGTATTTTGAAAAAACCGGCATTGCCATCACCGAAGAAGAAAAAACCAACATCGAGGTGGCTGATTTCGGTTTGGGCGACCTTGAAAACCAGGGGCTTCAAATCCTGACCTATGTCAATACAAAGCGTTGTTGTGCCAAGGAGCTGGTTCTATTTCCCGGGCAGACCTGTCCGGAGCATCGCCATCCTCCTGTCACCGGGAACCCGGGGAAAGAGGAAACCTTCCGGTGCCGGTACGGAGAGGTCTATCTTTATGTGGAAGGTCCTCCCACAACAGACATCAAGGCCGTCATACCTAAGCCGGGAAAGCCTGCCTATACCGTATTCCATGAAATTATCCTGCGTCCGGGGGATCAGTACACCCTCCCTCCCGATACCCGGCACTGGTTCCAGGCAGGCATGGACGGGGCGGTGGTATCTGAATTCTCCACAAAAAGCATGGACGAAAAAGACATCTTCACGGATGAAGATGTGGCAAGGATCACGGATATAGGATACTGAGTCAGAGCATCTCTTCCAGTTTCTGCAGTTTTTCGTGGGTGATCAATGCATCTTCCTTGATATTTTTTAATTTCACGATATGGGTCCATCTGCCATAGGGCAGTATTTTCTCGATGTGATTCATATTGATGATATAGGACTTATGGGTGCGCATGAAATGCCGCTTGTCCAGTTTTTCTTCAATGGATGACAAATTCTCGCTGGTGTTGAAGCTGGATTTCCGGGATACCACCACCGTGGAATTCCCTTCCCTGTAGATCAGGATAATCTCGTCGAAATCCACGAAACTCATTTCCTGCCTGTTTTTGATCAGAAGCTTCTCCAGCTTTCTTTTTTCCTCGATTTCCCTGCCGAGAAGGTTGGAGATCCTGGACAATGTGGCTTTCACTCTTTCCACATTGTAAGGCTTGATCATGTAATCGTAAGCATACAAGTCAAAGGCTTCCTTCATGTACTCTTCATATGCCGTGGAGAATATGATGTATACGTCCTGGTCCATGGCGATGATTTCCTTGGCGCATTCCATTCCCGTCAATTCAGGCATCTCGATATCCAGGAACACCACCTGTGGCTTGTGCTTGATGAACAGGCCCAGGGCGGATGCCCCATCCGCCCCGATTGCCTGAACTTCAAATCCTTCCACCGCTTCCACGGCGGCTTTCAACAACAAAGCCATTTCCCTGTTGTCATCAGCGATAAGAACCTTAATCATTCATATCCTTCCTTTGGGTTTCCCAAGGATCTCCTTGAAAATGATTCCTTTCACCAGATCCTCTTTTCGGATGACAAACTGCGGTCGAGGCGCTTTCAAATCCTCCTGGCGACTTGCCAGGTCTTTTCTAAGCTTATCCATCCTGTAAAGATCATCCGCATTCAATTTGGCCCGGGGTTTTTCGCTCATGTCGTCCTCCCGTCACTTCTTGCCTTCATGATCCTTATCCGGGTCTTTTCCCATGCCGGCAATGGAGTTCCGCATGTCTGTGTCGGATATGACGTTTTTCATGTTGTAATAATCCATGATTCCAAGCTGTCCCTTTTTAAAGGCTTCCGAGATGGCTCTTGGAATCTCGGCCTCGGCTTCCACGACCTTGGCTCTCATCTCTTCGACCAACGCTCTCATTTCCTGTTCCCTGGCAAATGCCATGGCCCTTCTTTCCTCTGCTTTGGCCTGGGCAATTTTCTTGTCTGCTTCCGCCTGGTCCGTCTGCAACTGGGCCCCGATGTTCCTGCCTACGTCGATGTCTGCGATGTCGATGGAAAGAATTTCAAAGGCTGTTCCCGCATCCAGGCCTTTGCTCAGAACCGTCTTGGAGATCATGTCCGGGTTTTCCAGGACCGCCTTGTGGTTTATGGCGGAACCAACGGTGGTGACCACGCCTTCCCCAACCCTTGCGATGATGGTCTGCTCCCCGGCGCCTCCAATCAACCTGCTTATATTCGCCCTCACTGTGATTTTCGCCAGGGCTTTCAGCTCAATCCCATCCTTGGCGATGGCGGCTATCATTGGGGTTTCGATGACTTTCGGGATGACGCTCATCTTCACGGCTTCAAGCACATTCCTTCCGGCGATGTCGATGGCGGCGGCTTTCTCGAAAACCAAGGGGATGTCGGCCCTCTGTGCTGCGATCAGTGAGTCAATGACCCTGTCAACATTTCCTCCGGAAAGGTAATGGGTTTCCAGTTTGTTGATGGTGACATCGATGCCTGCCTTGGTTGCCTTGATCATGGGTTTGATGATCATGGCCGGTACAACCCTTCTTAATTTCATCCCGATCAATGAGAACAACCCGACCTTGACACCGGCAGCTCCAGCCGATATCCAAAGGCCGAGGGGAACCACGCTCATCAGAAGTGCCAGGGCCAATACTATGCCAATAAGTACGAATAATGTGACAACTACACCTTCCATGCTATACTTCCTCCTTAATTCTTTCTACGACGATTCTTCTGCCTTCGAGGGCAGTGATTTTTATGGGTGCATCTTTTTCGATATAGGTCCCAACCGATACCACATCCAGACGAACTCCGTCGAATATGCCAATTCCTGAAGGCCTCAACATGGTGACAGATTTCCCTTCCCTGCCGAGGAATACTTCCATGTCCTCCGTGCTGGAAAATCCTTGTTCCTTTGTCAGCCTGTCCTTGAGAACCAGTTTCTTGTTCAGTTTTCCTTTGGATGCGGATTTTATGATGACAACCGCAATCACCGCCAGAATGACAAGCAGAATCAGGAACATGATCAATGCTTCAAACAAAGTCTGCGCAGTCAGCAGAATCCCTGCAATGATTACAATGATACCCAGGATTCCGGCTACCCCGAACCCGGGGACGAAAACCTCCAGAATCAACAGTGCGAGTCCAATCAAAAGAACCACTGCCTGCAACGTTTGTATATTCTGTACAAAACTGAAGATATTCATGGACGCCAATAAAATGAAATGATTCATGGGCACGCCTCCTCTCATATCCA
>JAWOHX010000038.1:0-2516 GCA_046484975.1 Clostridia bacterium | reverse complement strand
ATGCCGGCGGCCCATTCTATGTGGGCTTCGGCACCGATGGCGTTCTGAACAACCCCGCCGGCAACATCCGGAACAACGCCAACGGCGACCTGCTTGCCTGCAAGGCCGATCCGGGGGCCGGCAACAAGAACTACGCCCTGTATGTGTGGAAACAGGCGGACTTCCTCAACGACAACAGCTATTGAGGTTCTGGGGGAGATTCCAGAGGCCGTTTCGTTTTTGAACAGAGTGGAGGATTATGACAAAACCCTCTACGAGAACAAGAAGATGAAAAGCAGCCATGAGCAGGCCCGGATGCTGCTTCCAATCATCCAGTCGGTCCTCAGCGGGTTGGAGCAATGGGACCACGACATGCTGGTTGCTGCTTTGACAGGTATCGCCCAGCGTCGGCAGGTGAAGAACGGGGCAGTCATGTGGCCCCTCAGGGTTGCCGTCACCGGCAGGGACATCACCCCCGGCGGTGCCACGGAGATTGCGGAAATCCTCGGGAAAGAGGAAACCCTGGCAAGGGTGAGAAATGCTATGAAGAAACTGGAGGCGGAACATGGAATCATATATGAATAACGGCAATTTCATCCATGAGGAGGTTGAGAAGGACCTGGAGGCATTCAAGGGGCTGGAAATCCATACACGGTTCCCCCCCGAGCCAAACGCCTATCTCCATATCGGACACGCAAAGGCCATCTGCATCGCTTTCGGCACAGCCTTGAAATACAACGGGAAATGCAACCTGAGGATGGACGACACCAACCCTGAGAAGGAGGAGATGGAATATGTCAAAGCCATCCAGGAGGATGTCCAATGGCTGGGCTTTGAGTGGCATGACAGGGTCTTCTACGGCTCAGAGTACTTCAGCAGGCTGTATGAGTACGCCCTGGTGCTGATTAAAAACGGCGACGCCTATGTCTGCGACCTGTCCCCTGAGGAGGTCCGCCAGTACCGGGGGACCCTGACCGCACCCGGCAAGGAAAGTCCATACAGGAACAGGAGCGTTTTTGAAAACCTGGAGCTTTTCAAGCAGATGAAGGAAGGAAAAGCGGAAGAAGGCTCGCGGACACTGCGGGCAAAGATCAACATGGCCTCGCCCAACATCAACATGAGGGACCCCGTGATCTACCGCATCATGTTTGCCTCCCATTATTTCACCGGAGATGAATGGTGCATTTATCCCATGTATGATTTCGCCCATCCCCTACAGGACGCATGGGAAGGCATCACCCATTCCTTGTGCACCGTGGAGTTCGAGGACCACAGGCCGCTTTACAACTGGTTCCTGGAAAAAGCCGGGTTTCAGGACTTTCCCAAACAAATGGAATTCTCCAGGCTGAACATCAACTATACCATCACCAGCAAAAGGAAGCTGCACCAACTGATCAGGGAGAACATGGTGGACGGGTGGGACGATCCCCGGATGCCCACGCTCAAAGGCATCAAAAGAAGGGGTTACACCCCCTCTTCCATTCGTTCCTTCGTGGACAAGGTGGGGGTTTCCAAGACATACAGCGTGGTGGACATCGCCTTGCTGGAGCACTGCATACGGGAGGAGCTCAACAAGGAAGTCCACAGGGTGATGACGGTGCTGGATCCTGTAAAACTCATCCTCACCAATTACCCGGAGGGAAAGACCGAGGACCTGGTCGCACAGAACAATCCGGAAAAACCGGAGGACGGAACCCGCCTCGTCCCCTTTTCCCGGGAACTATACATTGAGCGGTCGGATTTCATGGTGGATCCCCCGAAAAAGTATTTCAGGCTTTCCCCGGGGGCGGAGGTGCGTCTGAAAAACGCCTACATCATCAAGTGTACGGATTACATTGCGGATGATGACGGGATGGTGCGGGAAATCCACTGCACCTACGACCCGGGGACCAGAAGCGGCGGTTCCGGGGAGACACGGAAAATAAAGGGGACCATCCACTGGGTGGAGGCAAACAGGGCGTTGGACTGCACCGTCAGGCTCTATGACCGGCTGTTCACCCGTGAGGACCCATCCGACATCAGGGAGGGCGAGACCATCCGGGACATATTGAACAAGGATTCCCTGGTGGTGATGGAAAATGCGAAAACAGAAGGGTTCCTGAGGGATGCAAGGCCATACGACCGGTTTCAGTTCCTGCGGCAGGGATATTTCTGCTGTGACCAGGATTCCAGCCAGGACAACCTGGTGTTCAACCGGATTGTCCCCCTGAAGGACACCTGGGCAAAGATCGCCGGCAGGGAGACCACCCCATGACGAAGGATTTCAACGAGCTGCCACGGGCAGCTCGTGATTTTTTGTCCTACATGGACACCATCAGGAACAAGTCCGCAAACACAGTGAGGGAATATGCCTATGACCTGAGGATGTTCCTTCGGTACACGCGGAAAAAGAAGGAGGGCCTGCAGGTGCCCCTCGAGGATGTCAGGATTGAGGACATCCCCGATGCGTTCTACCGGCTCATCACCCTGAGCGATTTCTATTCCTTCCTCACCTACCTCAGCAGGGAGCGGAAAGCAGCCCCCCGCACAAGGGCCCG
>JAWOHX010000136.1:0-7375 GCA_046484975.1 Clostridia bacterium | reverse complement strand
AAGGCTTCAAACAAGGTGTCAAACACCCTGTAGCTGATATAAATGGCACTGACCATGTTGGTCACATTGGTTTCCTCATGGCTTTTCAGGACATAGTAATCATACATTTCCGGGGTGAATTTCTCTGATGCGAAATAATTGGAGATCAACAGGGCTGCAGCAATGCCAATCACCAGCACCAGCACTATCGTCCTTCTCCAAACATCATTCCTCATCCTGCATTCCTCCCTTCACTCGATATGCATTTCCACATGAAAGGTTTCCTTGTTTTTTTCCATATGCTCCTTCAGGGCGGCTATATGGTAGTTCCTCCCATCCCCGTATAGCTGGATGGAATTACTTTTCTTTCGGATAATCAGGTCCCATCCCATTCTGTTTTTTATTTTATCGAGCCTTTCTACCGTATAAATAATCTGGGGTTCCAATTCCCTTTCAAAGCAGAACTCCTCCAACAGGGAAATCACCGGATTGTTTTTCCTTGAAATATGGGCATCCTGGTCTGTTTTTTTCTTGTCATCATGATAGTAGATGGAAAAGACCCGATATTTCTGCAATGTCGCCAGGTATATGATGGTGGACAGGGTGCTTCCGATGATGGCTTCCGCAAGGGCTGCGTCCGGGGCTCCCAGCAGCAGGAATACAAAGGCACTGCTGGCTGAAAACACAGCCAGAAAAATTACCGCCCGTCTGAGTTTTGAAGTCTGGACTGTCATGAATGCAAAAACGATGAGTATAAGGAAGAAAAACTGTTCCACTATCATAATTCCCCGCTTTCCCCGTCATCGATGCGGTACCCACCATAATATGCCGACCTGGCGATGGCATGGGTCACCACCGGATTGATGATCATGACGATGACAACAATCAGGAACACTTTCAGAGAAAACCAGCTGAACCCATTTTTGATTATCACTCCGGCCATCAGGAGAAGGAATCCCACTGCATCGATTTTCGAGCCAATGAGAATCCTGCTGTAGAAATTCTTGAACCGATGTATTCCAATCACCCCGAGGATGATGAAAACAATGCTGATCCCTATCAAGATATCGCCAACAATCCCTCCCATTCAAATCCTCCCTTTGTCCCGGATGAATTTCGCAATGAACAAGGTGCTGATGAAACCAAGCAATGCATACGTGAGGGCGATGTCCAGGATGAAACTCTGATCAATCACCACAGCATAGAGGACGATGACCATGAGCACCTTGTTCAGCACCAGGTTGAAGGCCAACAACCGGTCCCAGACCGTCGGACCCAGAAGAATCCTCAGTGAAGTGATCCCGGTGCATGTCACGATAACAATAAGGAAACCCATTGTCATCTTCTTTTTCCTTTCAAAAGAATGCGTTCCATATTCCCCTTGATGATCCTGCCAGCCTCCACGGAATCCCGGGTCTTTAGATCGATGCACAGTACCAGGAGCTCATTGTCCCACTTGTCGATGGTGACGGTCCCAGGTGTCAGTGTGATGGCGTTTGCGATGAGGGATGTCGTCAGCCCTTTGTCCACATCTGTTCTGATCCGGATGATCCCCACGTTGGTTTTACCGGTGATAATCAAGGGAATCACCAGTATACCGGCTTTGAAAATGCTAAAAATGGCGTGGAAAGAAAATCCGACAAACACAAAAGGATTCATGGAATAAACTCTTTTGTGTTCCTTTCTCATCAGAAACCCATCTGCAAAAACAACTGCCAAAAACCCTGCCATCAAGCCAACCAGAACACTCCCAATGCTCAATTCCTCATGCAGGATGCACCATATCAGGGATCCCAGCAGGCTGACCTGGATGTAATACAGGATTTTTTTCATTCTTGCATGCACCATCCCTTTCATTTCACCGGGTTCAGTATTAGAATATCAGATAAACCGCGTCCTTTACAAACATTTCTGGTATGTGTTTATGCACCTCCATGGTCAACCTCTCCATGCTTTATGATATAATGATAAAAAGCCAGTTCAGGGAGGTTTTGCCATGATAAATGTTCCAGAAATAAAAGTCGCCGTCATCGCTGTAAGCCGTGACTGTTTTCCTATGGAATTGTCGCAGAAAAGAAGAAAACAACTGGTCATCACCTGCAAGGAGATGAAACTGCCTGTCACAGAAATCCTGCAGGTGGTTGAGAACGAATATGATGTCTTGAGGGCTTTGAAGGAAATCGAGACAGCGAATGTCAATGCTTTGTGCATTTACCTGGGAAATTTCGGACCAGAGGGCCCAACGACTCTTCTGGCGAAAAAATTCAACGGTCCCGTAATGTTTGCGGCAGCCGCCGAAGAGTCATCCCGGTCCTTGATGTCGGGTCGGGGGGACGCCTACTGCGGGATGCTGAACACTTCATACAATACCGGCCTACGCGGCCTCACCCCATACATTCCCGAATATCCCGTGGGCTCTCCTGAGGAAGTTGCATTTATGGTACGGGATTTCATCGGCATTGCCAGGATCATCCATGGGATAAAAAATCTGAAGGTCATTTCCTTCGGCCCAAGACCTCAGGATTTTCTGGCCTGCAATGCGCCCATCAAACCGCTTTTCGACCTGGGTGTGGAAATCATGGAAAATTCCGAACTGGATCTATTCGAAGCCTTCAACAGGCACCAGTCAGACACAAGGATTCCTGATATCGTTAAGGACATGGAAGAGGAGCTTGGGCAAGGAAACCGTTTCCCTTCCATTCTGTCGAAACTTGCCCAATATGAGCTCACCCTTCAGGACTGGGCGGATAAAAACATTGGGATGTCAAAACATTACGTCTTCGCCAACAAATGCTGGCCGGCTTTCCAGACACAATTCGGCTTCGTCCCCTGCTATGTCAATTCCAGATTTGCCAGCCGGGGCGTTCCCATTGCCTGTGAAACCGACATATACGGTGCATTGAGCGAATACATCCTGACCCTCGCTTCTTTGCTTCCCGCAACTCTTCTCGATGTGAACAACACCATACCCGAGGACATGTATGAGGAAACCGTAAAGGACCGTTATGATTATATGCCAACCGATCTTTTCATGGGCTTCCATTGCGGGAATACCCCTGCATGCATGGTCAAGAACCCACAGATGAAATATCAGTTGATCATGCACCGGTTGCTGGAACCGGACAGCGAACCCGACATATCAAGGGGAACTCTGGAGGGCACACTCAAGCCTTCCCATGTTACCCTGTTCCGTCTCCAGAGCACAGCGGATTGCATCTTGAGAAGCTATATTGCCCACGGAGAGATCCTGGATGTCAATCCCCTTTCATTCGGGAGCATCGGGGTCATCGGTATTCGCGAGATGAAGCGCTTCTACAGGCACGTGTTGATTGAGAAGAGATTCCCCCATCATGCGGGTCTGGGGCTCGGTGACCACGGGTTCATCATTTATGAAGCCTTGAAGATGCTTGGGGTCGCAGACATCTCCTTCAACCAACCCACTGGAATGCTGTATCCCAGGGAAAATCCTTTTCAATGAATGGGCTGCGGATGCAGGATGTCATAAATGTTCCCCGTGATGTCTATGTCCCCGATGACATGGGAAACCGAGGATTCCTCTCCGTATGCTGTGACCGTCATGGTGTATGGCGGTTTGATTCTCTGATTGCTCCAGTCCATGGTTTCATTGCATAAGGGAAGGAAATAAGTCCAGTTCAAATCCAGGTATTCTCCAGTCCCTGAAACCGTCAGTGTGGAGTTTTCGGGAAAGAAGACATATGCCCCGAAGAAATCCAATGCATAGTCATATGTCTGTCCCAGGGAGTTGGTGTACTGCATGGCTTCCAGTTGCGGGGAGAATCGGATCACGATTTGGCGGACAGTCGGGGAAACACGTATGTCAACGCTTACTTTTTCCAGAGATAGAAACCGGTGAGGCATGTCCGGCCTCTGGCTTCCCCCTGGAAGAGGCTGTCCCCTCCAATGGTTGACAGAACCAGTGATGGAGACGGAGAGAATTCCGATGCCGTCTTCGTCATTCCCGGGAGGAGGCGGGACATTAGGCGGAATGGGCGGAGAAGAATCACCCGGATTATCTCCGTTCCCTGCATCCAATATTTCCCGAAGAATCACCACGCAGTTTACCTCCTTCATGAGCTTGTCCCCGAATATGCTTTCCACTTCCACAAAACCACGAAAAACCATCTCTCCGGGAAAATGTTCCGGCCTTGGCAGGACAACGGTTTTTTCTCTGGTGATGCTGCTTGCTTTCGACAAGGTATTGGCTGGATTCTTTGATTCCCCTTCGAACAGCACGGAGATGCTTTTGATCTCATTGGAAGGCTTATTGATGCTTGCGGACAATACCAGGCTGGTTTCCAACTGTCCTTCCCCGGGATAAAAGAACACCTCCTGGGGGATTGCTTGAATTTGGGCATTGAGAGTTCCCATCCCCATGGAAGGAACAATGAAGGTGGCATAAAAGCCCCCGGGTTTGTTCGTATAAATGCTGCCCGCGCCCGACCAGCATGCAGCACTCTGGACTTTCGCATTTTCCATACCGATTCCTCCGGCGGTCAGGGTCGTTGCCCCGTGACCCCACAACAAGGTATCCAGCATATAGGCTCTCTGGACCGTCGGTTCGAGCCCTTCCCAGCTTGATAAAGCGCCGGGAACCGCTATGAATACCCATTCTTCCGGGATAATCCCACTTTCTACGTCATTGGGAAAGAGCATGTTCGTGAATAGTTCCTCCAGGTATGTGTATCCGTGATAACGGTATTCCCCTTCCTTGAATTCATTCCCGGGCACCTGTTGGGGATTCCCGTATACGATTAGTTGGTGGGACACATAGGTCTCATAACAAGCTGTATAATTCCCGTTGTAACTCAATGGAGGAATGCCCTTGTGCATCAGCCAGAGGATGAATTCCTCAAAATTGGCAGGATCATCAGAACACAAGGGACAGTTGAAATCCTTGATGACCCGCTGCTGTGTCTCAAGGCAAATGCTGCAGGAACGTTCCTGCCAGTGTCCCTGCGGGGTATGCGTACCCGGAAGGCTCCAGCTTCCATAGACATGTCCATGGCAACCGCAACAACCTTCCATCGTCACATATTCACTTTGCACGTCTCCGCAGCGATGGCAGGTCCGTGTTCTCATGTGTCCCGACAGGGTATGGATTCCCGGAGAACTCCATGCCGAATGGCTGTGCCCCATGCACCCGCAACAATCTGCGGAAACCACATAAGACATTCTTGTTCTTCCGCATGTGATGCAGGTTTCTGTCCGCAGATGTCCAGAATCGGTGTGGACTGGGCTGATGCCCGTCACTTGGTACTGATGCATTCCCGTGCATTGGCAGCAGCCGGGATCCGATACATGGCGGCTCTCTGTGGCAGGGCACCGGATGCAGGATCTTTCCTGCTGGTGCCCCTGGCTGGTATGGACCGGGGACAGAGGTCCCCAGTTGTTGAAAGTATGGTTTCCGCACAAGCAACAATCCGGTGCTGTCGAATAGTGAGTGGTCTCCCGGGTCCCGCAGCCCATGCATAACCGGTAGTTCTCATGCCCCTGGCTTCCATGGAACGGACTGACATGATAGGTATATTGGTGATTTCCCGTACACAGGCAACATGAGGGATCATACACATAATTGATCTGCACATATCCACACCGTGTACATGATCTTCGGGTCAGGTGCCCCAATTCCTCATGAACCAAGCTGGGAGTGGACCACCATGTCATGGAGTGCCCCACACACAGGCAGCAATTGCTCAGGATCCGGTAATACTCATGGACGGTTTTCCCACATTCCTGACATTCCTTGTAATAAGAGTGACCGGATGCAGTATGGACCGGAGAGGTGAAATACATGTAATAATGCTGGCCGTCAGGAGTGGCGGGGCAGTAGTAGGCCTTGGCCGCCAAAGGCAGGGATAGGAAAATAAAGAACAGCAGGATTGTTTTTTTCATTGGAGGCCTTCCTCCATTTCCGAAAATGTGAAATGGTACCCCCTGTGCAGATGATGGGAAAAATAGATGCAACGGATGTTCCCTGCAGAAAAGCATTCAGTGATGTCTCCTTGGGAGTGGTCCGAATGCTTATACCTGTGCAGAACATATTCCCATAGTTCTTCACCTGTCCCGGTTCCGAACAAAGAACACAACGCTCCTTTGAGTTTTTGCTCGTAGAATGTTTCTCCGGTTCTGGAATGCGGATCCAGGGCGTCACTCCACCAGAGCCGCTTCATTTCCAGTTTCACTGCCATGGTGTCATATCCCCAGTAAGTTTCCGGATAAGAAGGCTTTCCGTTAAAAATCCTGAAGGTAAAAAGACTGTACTCCTCTCTTTGGGAATGGTTCTTGTCAAAGTAATATGCAATCTGGACATATTCCGCATGATTGAATTTTCTGTATTCCACCACGGTATATCCTCTTTCGTCATATATGGCATACAGGCATTGGCGCACTTGTTCATAAACCATCGGATCCACCTTGTAACGAATATGCATATCTTTCACGGCCAGGAATTCTGTTTCCATACCCAGACTTCCTTCCAATAAAAAGGAGGCGGGAGCCAGGGCATTGTCTGTTCTTTCTGGCTCCCGCCTGTAAATGGGGGCAAACAAACGATTGATGACCGCGCAGGCTTCCGCACGGGTGATGAAACCATTGTGCCGGAATGTCTTGTCCGGATATCCGGTGATGATTCCTGCGGAAAAAACTTTTTGCACAGCCGCAGCGATTTCCTCGGGCATGGATCCCTTTACGTCATAAAGGGTATATGGAAGGATGGCGACCTTTTCTCCCAGGGCATCCATGCTTCTTGCCAGAATCAAGGCGATGGCACCCCTGGGCACAGGCGCATTGGTCTGATGGATTTCCCCGTCTTTGAGAATCCCCAGCTCAAGGGCTTTCGATATATAGGGAGCGGCCCAGTATTCCCCTTCAGTATCCACAGCATGTCCCAGGCCCGAGACCACCATTTTCAAGAACTGGTCCGCCTGGATGGGTTCATGGGGACGGAAAAATCCATCCGGGAATCCATGGACGACATTTTTCCCGACCAGTTCCTGGACATCCCCGTGAAACCAGTCCGTTTCCAAAACATCGGGAAAGGAAATGAGCCTGGCATCGGCAGTAGTCATGGACAGGAAAAAAAGGGAGGTTGCAAGGAGGATGGATCTTTTTAGCATATTTATAGCACCTCATGGTATTTATTGTAATATCTATACACTACCGCATCTTCCATATTTTGTCAATCCGTTCGCCAAAAAAAGCTTGCCGCCTGGCAAGCCTTTTCTTTGTTGCTATGAGTTTATTTTTTTGATTTGGTGGCCAGGACGGCGCCTGCCGCCAGAAAAAGTGCTCCTGTTCCTCCAACCGTGGGCCAAAGCCATCCGTTTTCCTTGTTGTCCTGATCATCTTCGCCAATGGATATGATCTTTGCTTCATC
>JAWOHX010000105.1:0-3871 GCA_046484975.1 Clostridia bacterium | reverse complement strand
CAGATACATTTTTAATCTGTAGGCGTGATTGTTTTGCTTGTCCCCGAATACGCTGTGCTGTTTGATTTCAGAAATATTCACCAATAATTCCAGAAGACGCATGTTCAGGATAAAGCTCCGAAACGTTCCCTGGTGCCAGTAGACATTCAGCAGAAGGTCGAGATGACCGATGATCTGGGCCCTCATGTGGAGCGGTATGGAAAAATATTTGGGGAGAACGATCTGGGCTGGATCATTGAACACCACGGAATCATTGAGAGGAAAGTTTTCCTCCAGTGTCTGCAGGGGTGGGGGAGACTCTTCCAGGTAAAAATGTACATAGTACCATTCCACATCATCAGAATCTTTCTTGTTCCCGAAATGATGAAGCCCGGCCTTGAGGAATAGGATATCCCCTCCATGCAAAACATACTCTGTTTCTTGTTCCCAAACCAGGAATGTCCCCTTGACAATATATAGGAAATCATGATAATCCAAAACCCGGTCCGGATGGATCCATCTGGGCCCCGGTTTGATATGCCCCATATTCTTCAGCTGGGGAATCTGGTTATGGTTGATGCGAATAGCATTGTCCATTCGATGAAAGCTGTATTCCTTTCTGCCAAATAGATGCATTCAATTTATCATAAAAGTGAAAAACAGACAAGCAATAGAGGGATTCAGCCATTTTTCGGGGCATAAATAGTTATTAATATATAACATATAGGGGTGGTTCGATTGATGTTCAAATTTGGAGTTGACAGCTTTATCTGGACGGAAATGTTTTCCGTGAAGGATGTCTGGATTCTGCAGAAGGCAAAGGAACTGGGCTTTGCGGTTGTGGACCTGGCGATAGCCGACCCGGGAAATTTCCCTTTGGAAGAAATCATGGAAGCCAAACGAAAAACCGGCCTTGAACTGGTCACAACCACCACGCTGGGACCGCTGACCAACTTGATCTCACCGGATGCAAGCATCCGGGAAAATGGCATTGCACACATGAAAAAGATGGTGGACATCAACAGGGTGATCGGGTCAGTGATCCTTGGGGGCGTGAATTATGCCGGATGGGGATGCCTTACCAAAAAACCCCGTACGGAGCAGGAATGGGAATGGTCGGTCACGGCCATGCAGGAGATTGCCCATTACGCAGATGAAACCTGGGAAGGGACAATCTGTGTGGAATGCGTGAACCGCTTTGAGACCCATTTTCTTAACATTGCCCAGGATGCAATACAATATTGTGATGATGTGGGAACAGGGAACATGAAGGTGCACCTGGACTGCTTCCATATGATCCGTGAGGAAAAGAGCTTTTCAGGCACGGTAAAGCTGTGCGGCAGGAAATATCTGGGATATGTGCATGTCAATGAAAATGACAGGGGCATTCCGGGCACGGGACTGGTTCCCTTTGCGGAGTTCTTTACTGCCTTAAAGGAAATTGGCTATGATGGCCCTCTGACCATTGAATCGTTTGACCCATCATTTGAAGAGCTGGCCGGGAACTGTGCCATATGGAGAAAATTCGCCGAGACAGGTGAGGAGCTGGCAGTCAAAGGACTTGCCAACTTAAGACGCATTGCAGACTCCATATAGCCAACGATATCTGTACGCGTTTGGCGCTGAGAACATATGGCAGGGACTCCTGATGAGGGCAGAGAAAACACCTCGGAACAAAAGGGGAGTGGCCCCCAAGGTAAGGATGTCCAGACAGGGGGGAGCATGAGAATCGCCATAGGCTGTGACGAAGCGGGATATGAGATGAAAGAGGCGATAAAAGGCCTGCTGAATGAAAAAGGGCATGGGGTCATTGACAAGGGAACCTATGACACCAGTCCGGTAAATTATCCTGATATCGCAGTGGCCGTGGCCAAAGAGATTGTCGCTTTCCACGCAGAACGCGGGGTGTTGATATGTGGAACAGGCATCGGGATGGCTATCTCTGCCAATAAGGTGCCCGGAATACGGGCGGCTGTTTGTCACGACCCTTTTTCCACTGAGCGTTCCAGAAAATCAAACGATGCCCAGATCATGTGCATGGGAGCACGGGTGATTGGGATAGAACTGGCAAAATATCTTGTCGGGCTATGGTTGGCCTGTGATTTTGATGGAGGCGGATCATCCGTGAAAGTGGAACGAATCAAGGAATATGAGCACGAGTTTATGAAAAGTGAGGAATAAAAGGATGCAGCGAATCATCAACAAGCCGGATTATGTGGTGGAGGATATGCTCAAGGGATTCCTGAAAAACCATATGACACTGGTGAGCCATACGGAAAACCCAAGGGTGGTCAAATACATCCATGCCCCGCAGAAGGGAAAGGTGGGAATCGTAACAGGCGGAGGATCAGGGCATAAGCCTGCATTCATCGGATACATCGGAAAGAATCTTGTTGATGCGGTGGCGGTGGGGGAAGTCTTCTCCTCCCCATCAGCAAAGGCATTTTATGATGCAATTGCAGCTGCGGATGGCGGAGCGGGTGTCGCTGTCCTGTACGGGAATTATGCAGGGGACAACATGAATGTCAGACTGGCAATGGGGATGGCAGAGCAAGCAGGCATCACCGTGAAGAAGGTCATAGCCAACGATGATGTCGCCTCGGCATCAAAACATGACAGGGAAAAAAGACGTGGAGTGGCAGGGGAAGTCTTCATGTGGAAAATTGGAGGAGCAAAAGCTGCGCAGGGGGCAAATCTGGAAGAGGTCATTGCCGTCGCGCAAAAGGCCATTGACAACACCAGAAGCGTTGGCATTGGCTTGACCTCCTGCACGATCCCGGCAGTGGGGCATCCCAACTTCCAGATTGCGGAGGGAACAATGGAAGTTGGCATCGGGCACCATGGCGAACCGGGGATAACCGTGATGGAACTAAAAAGTGCGGATGAGATGGCCTCCATCATGGTTGACATTGTAATTCCAGACCTTCCCTTTGTTTCCGGTGACAAGTCAGCAGTATTGCTTTCAGGGCTTGGGGCAACACCGGTGATGGAACTGTATATCCTTTACAGCAAAATAGAGGATTTACTGGTGGAAAGAGGAATCAAAGTGTATCGCTCTTATGTCGGCAACTATTTCACGAGCCTAGACATGATGGGGGTGACCTTAACGGTGATGAAACTGGATGAGGAACTGGAAGAATTACTGGACATCGAGTGCGAGAGCACAGGCTTATGCCTATGGGGAGGGAAGGCCAATGACCGTTAGCACCAGGCATGGGAAAAGCATTCTCCTGGGCATTGGAAAAGTCATTCAAGAAAATAAAAGCTACCTTTCTGAAGTAGACGGACTGATTGGCGACGGGGACCATGGAATCAATATGAGCAAAGGCTTTACGCTGTTTTCTGAAAAAGTGGCGGGTCAGGAGCTCAATTTTTCTGAAGCACTGAATATCCTTGGAAGGACTCTCATGGAGGACATCGGAGGATCCATGGGCCCTTTGTACGGCACCTTCTTCATGGAAATGGCAAAACAGATCAAGGATTTGGAGGAAATCGATCAGATGACCTTCGGGAGAATGCTTGATGCAGCACTTGCGGCCATCAAAGCGCTGGGCAATGCCCAGGTGGGGGACAAAACAATGATCGATTGCCTGGAACCAGCGGTTGCCGCATACCACCATGCTTTGAAAGAGAACAAATCATTTGATGAGTGTTTGGCTGCGATGAAAACTGCAGCCGGAGAAGGTCGGGATTCCACCATATGCCTGGTTGCCAAACTGGGAAGAGCAAGCAGGCTGGGGGAACGCTCCCGAGGGGTGCTTGATGCCGGCGCAGCTTCCTGCTGCCTGATTCTATGCACGATGGCGGATGCAATCATGGTTTCATCCACCTGAACCCATTCGTTGAAATGCGGCAATCCGCTCATGCCTCTTAAAAAGTGGAACAAGGATAT
>JAWOHX010000112.1:0-12593 GCA_046484975.1 Clostridia bacterium | reverse complement strand
TCATCTGACCACGGATTGTTGATGCTCCGGTCGTGTACATCTCCGGGAATATGATGCCTTCATCAACGCCCTTTTTCACCCAGGTCAATGCCTCGACCATCTCAGGTTTGATGACGGGGTCTTCCCATAGTTCGGTGTTGGGGTTGTAGCTGGGCATGGGGTCGTTCAGGTGGTTCACACGGGCATCAAATGTCATGTAGATGTCGCCCATGAGCCAGCTGGTCCTGGCGGTCATGCCGATGGTGTCGTTGGACCCTGATTGGTTGGGGTCATTGAAGGTCATCTTGTAGATGGCTTCATAGAACTGGTCGATGGTATCGGGAACCTGGAGTCCCAGGGTATCGAGCCAGTCGCCCCTGATGTGCCTTGCAAAGTAGCTGGGCCTGTTGTCTGATCCGCTGGGGATGGCCCAGATCTCACCCTGATAGGTGACATCCTCTTTCCAGAACTCGGGAATCACCGTGTTCCAGACTTCATTGTCCTTCAACATGTCGGTCAAAGGATAGATCAACCCTTCGTTCGCCCAGGTGAAGAGCTCGGGAACTGAGAACATGACAACCAGTCCCTTGAGGTCTCCGGACATGGCGGAGAGGTTGATGACTTCGATGAAGTTTGCCCTTGAGGGATAATTGACCACGAGCTGGATGCCATACTTCTGTGTGAACCATTCCATGTACTCTCTCTTGTAGACGAGATGCTCCGTGGAGTCGCCGAAATAGAATACTTTGGTGATTTCAATTCTATCCGGTTTTGCCAGCTCTGTGGGTTCCGGGGTCACTCCGGGGGTTGGGGCCGTCGTCGGCGTCGCTGTTGGCGTCGGCGTTGGCTCTGTCTTAGGCGTGCATGCGGTGAGCATCACTGAGAAAGCAAAAACGATGCACAGCACCAAACACAAAACTCTGCCTTTTTTCATTTTCTTCCCTTCTTTCGATTTATATTTTTAGTGGTATGTTCTACCCCTCATTTCATTATATGCTTGTTTTTTTCATTTATCAAATTAATTTATACATGGCAATTGCCATTCCATTCCACACGCTTTCATACAGGTAAATCCCTCTTCAGGATATGGATTGATTGATGGATCATCAGCATCTGAAAAGATATGGGAATCATGGATGTCCTCCATGCATATTTTTCCCAAAAAAAAAGGACCGTTGCCGGTCCTTTTTTATGGGTCTGTCGATTAGTATGTCTGTGACGATGTTTTTCCGAGGGCTTCGTTGGCGTCGTCCAGAACCTTCTGCATGTTGAGGGCCTTGGCAATGCCTCTGTACTTGGCAATGGCTTCGGTGATGGTCACATCACCGGCGATGGCCGTTGAAAGGGCTTCGGCTGCTGCTGCGCTCTGGTCTCCCCTGACACCCTGGTTGAGCCACAGGTCACATGAGGGCTCTTTCAAGGACTCAGTAACGGCCCACAAACGTGCGCTGTACTTGTCGAAGATGTCATTCAGGTCGTTCTGCTGCATGAGCCTGGTCGCTGTTGATGTCTCGTTCCAAGTGGGGTTGTCTGAATAGTAGACATACTCATACACCCTGTCCAACTCGTACATGGGCAGTCCGCCGATGATGCCCGGTGCGGGATATCCGACAGGGTTGCCGCCTGCTGCTGTGGGAGGCAGGAAGTTTGCATAGATCTTGTTGCCTTCGATGGTGAAGGCACCGGTACCTCTGAGGGTCCCCAGGATTCCGATCCTGCCGGAATACACGCCTTCAGGAGACCCGAAGAAGATGTTGACGAACCAGTTGGCCATTTCCTTGGCCTGGGGGGTTCCCTGCATCAGGGCATAGGGGTTTCCTCCGCCCACGCCGTAGAAGTTTACCTTCTGGTTGGCGGCAGTGGTTCCCTTCATGGCGCCGATGGTGACGAAATAGCCGTTCTCGTCCACGGCCTTGATGGCGACGTTCCAGCCGTTGCGCTGGTGGACCCAGTCAAAGATGGATCCTGCATAACCGCTGGTCATCTGTCCACGGACGGTGGATGCCCCTGCGGTGTACATTTCCGGGAATATGATGCCTTCGTCCACGCCTTTTTTCACCCAGGTCAATGCTGTGACCATCTCGGGCTTGATGACGGGATCTTCCCACAGTTCGCTGTTGGGATTGTAGCTGGGCATGGGAGCATTCAGATGGTTCACGCGGGCGTCAAATGTCATGTAGATGTCGCCCATGAGCCAGCTGGTCCTTGCGGTCATGCCGATGGTGTCGTTGGACCCTGATTTGTTGGGGTCATTGAAGGTCATCTTGTAGATGGCTTCATAGAACTGCTCGATGGTGTCGGGAACCTGAAGTCCCAGTGTATCAAGCCAGTCTCCCCTGATGTGCCTTGCGAAGTAGCTGGGCCTGTTGTCTGATCCTGCGGGGATTGCCCAGATTTCACCCTGATAGGTGACATCCTCTTTCCAGAACTCAGGAATCACTGTGTTCCAGATTTCGTTGTCCTTCAACAGGTCGGTCACGGGATAGATCAACCCTTCGTTTGCCCAGGTGAAGAGCTCGGGAACTGAGAACATGTGGACCAGTCCCTTGAGGTCTCCGGACATGGCGGAGAGGTTGATGACTTCGATGAAGTTTGCCCTTGAAGGATAATTGACCACGAGCTGGATGCCATACTTGTCGGTGAACCATTCCATGTACTCTCTCTTGTAGACGAGATGTTCCGTGGAGTCGCCGAAATAGAATGTCTTGGTGATCTCAATCCTGTCTGGTTTTGCCAGCTCTGTGGGTTGGGGATCCGGAGTCACTCCGGGGCTCGGTGTCGCCGTCGGCGCAGGCGTCGGCGTTGGCTCTGTTTTAGGTGTACATGCGGTGAGCATTACTGAGAAAGCGAAAACGATGCACAGCACTAAACACAATACTCTAGCTTTTTTCATTTTTTTCCCTCCATTACTTATTTTTTCTATATGTGGCATACCTTGCCACATATACCATTATAATATACATCCGGTCATATTTCAAACACTTTTTGAAACATCGCGGATATATGATTATCCTTTGATGGATCCGATCATCAACCCCTGGGTAAAATATTTCTGCAGATAGGGGTATACGATGACGATGGGGAGCATGGACACAATCATCATGGCTCCGGACAATCCGTTGGCGGAAATGTATGCCTTCTGGGGGTCGATGCCCATTTGTATCATGAGCTGCTCCAGCTCCGCGCCGGTGTATCCCTGCAGCAGGATGACCTCACGCAGCTTGACCGGGAAGGTGTACTTCGTGGGAGTCCTCAGGTAGATGATGGCGCTCATGAAGGTGTTCCAGAAGCCCACGCCGGTGAACAGGGCGATGGCGGCCAGAACGGGCTTGGACAGGGGCAGGATGATCTTGTAAAAGACCGTGAACTCCTCCGCACCGTCGATCTTGGCGGACTCCACCAGGGAGTTGGGGATGGACCAGTAGTAGTTCCGGATCAGGATCATGTACCATCCGCTTGCCACTGCCGGGATGATGAGGACCGCCATCTTGTCGATCATGCCAAGGGCCCTGATCAGAAGGTACGTGGGGACCAGTCCGCCCGAGAAGAGCATGGGGATGATGATGAGGAAGTAGATGAAGAACTTGTTGCCGGGCAGTTCCCTCTTTGAAAGGGCGTAAGCGCCCACCGAGTTGATGAGCATGCCCAGGGCGGTGCCCACGATGGTGACGAAGATGGAGTTCAGGAAGGGGCCGTAGACAGCCGGGTCCCTGACCACCTGCCGGTAGAAGATGAGCTCAGGCTGCCTGGGGAAAAGACTCAGTGTCATGTCCCCGATCAGGGAGGTCTCCAGCGACATCTTGATGACGAACAAGACCGGTACGACGAACAGTGCCGTCAGCATGAACATGCCCAGGACGTTGAAGACATTGAATATTTTTTCACCGAGTGATCGTTTTAGCATTGTTGTTCCTCCTTACAGAATCGATCTTCTGTCTTCCGTCACTTTTTTGCTTAAAAAGTTGGCGGTGAACAGGAGAACCATTGAAATCAGGGCCTTGAACAGACCGACGGATGTGGCCAGGCTGAACCTTCCCCGTAGAATACCCAAGGTGTATGTGTAGGTGTCAAGAACCTCCGCGGTGCTCCGGATCATGTCGTTCCGCAGGACGAAGATGGGCTCGAACATGCCGTCAAGGACGCCGGAGAAGGAAAGGACGAAGAGGACAAGGATGGTATTGCGGATGCCCGGGAGGGTGACATGCCAGGTCTGCCTGATCCTGGAGGCGCCGTCGATGACAGCGGCTTCATAAAGCTGCGGGTCGATGCCTGACAGGGCTGCAAGGTAGATGATGGAGCCGTATCCCACCTGCTTCCAGGCCCTCATGAAGGTGAACAGCCAGGGGAACCAGGATGCCTTGTTCAGAAAGGCGACGGCATCACCGCCCAATGCCTTGATGACCATGTTCACATAGCCGAAGGAGGGGGAGAGCAGCTGGATGAAGATACCCGCGATGACAACCCAGGTGATGAAATGTGGCAGTGTGCTGATGGTCTGGACTGTCCTTTTGTACCATTTCACCCTCAGCTCGTTGAGGAGAAGGGCGAAGATGATGGGGGCCGGGACCAGGAAGATGTACTCGAAGGCGACGAAGACCCAGCTGTTCCGGAAGGATTCCCAGAAATAGTATGTGTTGAACAACTGTATGAAGTTGTCAAAGCCGACCCATCCCCTGAACCCTGCGATGGTGTATTGCTGGAACCCCAGCATGACACCCGGCATGGGGATGTAGCGGAAGATATAATACAGGACGATGGGGGGGAGTATCATGAGATACAGAAGGACATTCCCCTTTGTAAATATTCTGTTGACATTCTTTTTATAGGTTACCTGTACATTTGAATCCAATTTATGCTCACCAACCTTCACATTATTTCCCTATTGTATCAAACAGGCTATCCAAATTATAACATGACCTGCTCCATACAAAAACGGGATTTATATAATCTTTATTGTGTTTATGTGCTATAACGGATTGTTTCAATCCTTCCTCCCGCTGAGGTCCTCCATGGCGAATTGGACGAGCAGGTCGATGCATGCCTTGACATCGTTCATGTCCGCCACGCAGACTGGGCTGTGGCCATTCCTCGTCGGGATGGAAATGCCCCCCGCCCGCACACCATGGTTCGAAGTGTTCATGGCCCCGGCATCCGTGCCTCCGGCGGCCAGGATATCCAGCTGGTGTTTGATCTTGTTTTTCTTGCAGATGGCGACCATGGTGTCCACGATGAACTCGTCACAGATCACCGAGCGGTCCATGACCTTGATGGCCGCGCCTTCCCCGAGCTTCATGTTCCCGGTCCCGGGCTCAGGGGTGTCGAAGGAACCGGTGATGTCCACCGCAATGCCGATGTCGGGCTTGACGATCCGGGAGGCCACGGTTGCACCTTTCAGTCCCAGTTCCTCCTGGGAGGAGAACACGAAATACATGTCGTTGTAAGGTTTGTCCAGCCGCAGCAGAGCCTCGATGGCGATGTAACAGCCGATCCGGTCGTCCACGGCCTTGGATGCGATGCGGTTGTTCATCAGTTTCTCCAGTTCCCCGTAGTAGCAGGCCACATCCCCCACCTGGACTCTCTTCATGGCATCCTTCTTGTTCTTCGCGCCGATGTCCACGTACAGGTCGTTGAGGTCCTGCTTGACCTCCCCGGCTCCCTTGGCGCATCCAACGATGCCCACGGTGCCGTTCCGGAAAGTGATCTTGTTGCCCACGGAAATCACTGCATTGATCCCGCCGACGCCACGGACTTTCAGGTAGCCGTTGGCATCAATGGCCATGACCATGAAACCGATCTCGTCCTTATGGGCGGAGACCATGACTTTTTTCCTGTTGTCTCCGTGGCCCTTCTTGAGCACGATCACATTGTCGATGCCATCCGTGGAGATCTCGTCGGCATGCCCGCCGATCATTTCGATGATCACCCGGTTGATCTCGTTCTCCCTGCCGCTGACCCCGAAGGTCTGGGTAAGTTTCTTCAGATTCTTCATTCCTGTTCCTCCCGATTTAAATTTTTGCAAGGGCTTGCTCGAAGTCCATGATGAGGGTCTCCGGGTTCTCAAGCCCGATGGATATGCGCATCTGCCCGGGGATCATCCCCCGTTCCCGGGCCGTTTCCTCGTCCATGCCAAAGCCCGGGGTGTTCATGATGGTGTCGTATCCGCCCCAGCTGGGTCCTTTCTCGGGGATGGCAAGGGCGTCGTAGAGCTTTTCCCCCGTTCTCTGTCCTCCCTCGGGGACAAAGGCGAAGACACCGGGGTATCCCGACATGATCGTCCTGGAGAACATGTGCTGGGGATGGCTTTCCAGGGCGGGGTGGATGACTTTATGGATCTTCCCGTGGCTTTCCAGGTACCTGGCCACGGCAATGCCGTTTTGCATGTGCCGTTCCATCCGCAGCGCCAGGGTCCGCAGGCTCCGGGTCACCAGCCAGGCCTGGTGGGGGTCCATGCATGCCCCGAACAGGGACCTCTCCCCGTTCTGGATCTTCTTCATGACCTCTTCCCTGCCCACCAGCACCCCGCCGATGAGGTCGCTGTGCCCGCCGATGTACTTGCTGCAGGAGTGGGCCACCAGGTCGGCCCCCAATGGGATGGGGTTGCAGAACACAGGGGTGGAGTAGGTGTTGTCCACCATGACGGTGATGCCGCGTTGCTTTGCATGGGCGCAGATCCTCTGGATGTCCGGGATCTTGAACACGTTGGACACGCAGGTCTCCAGGTATACCAGCGCTGTGTTGTCCCGGACGGCGGCTTCATACCCCTCAAAGTCGTCCGCATCGAAAAAGCTGGTCTCCAGCTGCATTCTTTCCTTCAGGTAGGTGGAGAAAAAGTATGCCATGGAGATATAGGCGTTTTTGACGCAAACCACATGGTCCCCCGGCCGCAGGACATGCATGGCGCTTGCTGTCAGCGCTGCCATCCCCGAGGAAAAAAGCAGTCCCTTCTCTCCTTTTTCCATGAGCGCTATTTTCTTCTCCGCCACCTCCAGTGTCGGGTTGTTCACCCGGGTGTAGTGGTAGGGGGTACCCCCCCCTTTCCTGGAGAACAGGGAGGTCTGGAAGATGGGCACCGTCACGGCCCCCAGAAAATCCCCGGAGTCCTCCCCGTAGTGCATCAGGATGTCTTCCAATGTTCTCTTCTTGTAGTCTTCGTCCATGGTTATCTCACTCCACTCTGATCCGTATGGTCTTGTCGATGTTGCTGTATTCCGTAAAATACACCGTGTAGTCGGAACTGCTTTTCGGCAGGCTTCCCCGCATGTCAGCGGCATAGTGGTGGGTCTTGAATCCCGGTCCCAGAATCATCCTGTCCGTCCCCAGGGACACGGTGACGTTCCCTTTCCCAAGAATCAGGCTCTCCCCGGGGGTCCCGTTGACATGGAAATCCTCCCCTGTGACCAGGCTGTTCCCCGTGAAGCAGAATTCCACCTTCAGGGGCACCCGGTCGCACCCGCCTGTCCGCACCCGCAGGCTCACGCCGTCGGTTTCCGGCCTCACATCCACCGTGTATTCCAAGGCCACATGGTTGACGGTTTTTCTGCCGGCATGGTCCATGTCCGCCCAGACGGAGGTGGGTGGCGGATTGTCAAAGGGAAGCCGGTAGCTGCCCCTGGCGATGTCCGACATGCGGTATCCACCGTCCACCGGGGTGATCTCCACCGGCTTGAACTGGGCCACCGCGAAGAAGGAGGCACAAATCCTCACATAGCACCGGAGCCTTCCTTTCTGCAGGAACAGGAAATTGGGGCTGCCCCCTCCGAGGATGGTCAGGCTCAAGTCACCCTCCCTCTTCCGCAGGATGTGGGAGGAAGGGTAAAAAACCTCATACGAATCGGGCACCTGTCCGGGCTCCGTGTCCAGCTCCTTCAAATCCCCATATATCATGTAGGCCCAAAGGTCCCCCTGGGGGTTGTTCCTGTGGATCCTGTCTGCGAATCCCAGATACGCCCGGTTGTCCAGCAGGGCTCCGGCCTGCAGGTACAGATGATAGTAGTGGGAGGGATAGAAGCTTTTTCCCGTGTCCCCCTCCCCCTTGTCCACCCGGACGGAATTCTGGGTGAACACGCTCCCGTCCGGTTCCACGTAGGTGAGCATCATGTCCAGGTTCCTGGCCACGTACCCCAGGTATTCCGGCCGCTCCATCTCCTCCGCCAGGATCAGCAGTGCATTGTCATTGACGTAGTTGTAAATTCCTGTGGACCGTTCGGTATATTCCCCGTATTCATCGATGTCGATGCCTTCCGACAGGTAGCGAAGAGCCATCTCCCTCAGGTATTCCTCCTTGGTGATGTTGTGGGCCATGGACAGTCCCGCTGCCACCACCCACCGGTGGTTGGGGGTGTGGAAGCCGCCGTTACAAAGCCCTGCGGCGGAAATCCTGATGAGTTCATAGAGCCGTTCCCGGACGATTTGTTCCTCCCGGCTCTCCCCTGCCTTCTCCATGATCCGGTAGGCCCTGGCCAGGTTGTGCATGATGAAGCCGGTGTCCGGGGCGGAATGGAAATTGGAGATCAGCAGGTCGAAGGTCCCGTCGGGACGGATGACCTTGAAACAGTGGTCCAGGGCGTTTCCCATGGCTGCCAGCACGTCCTTGTCCCGGTGGAAACGGGAATCCGGGCAGTAATAGGAGGCGCTGAAGGACAAAAGGGACCCCGCGGAGGCTCCCGGATGCATCATCCCGTCGGGATGGCCGATGAAAGCCCCCCTGTCGGGGTGATCCGGCCGGGAGATGATTCTTCTTAGGTTGGATGCCACGGCGGCATCGCAGGCCCTGACGATTTCCGGATAATGTTTCCTCATTGACTTCTTCCCCCTCCCGCCCTGATCTCGACGACTCTGTCGATATTGGTGTAATCCGTGAAGTGAATGGTGAAATCCGAGGGGCTGGCCGGGACGCTGCCCCGCATGTCCCCGGTATAGAAATGCTTCATGAACCCAGGCCCCACCGTCAGGGAATCGTCCCGGGAAAATGCCGTCACATGCCCCGGACCCGCCGTGATGGCATGCCCCGGCTCCGCCTTGACCATGAAGCCCTCCCCGACGGCCACATCGGCGCCTGAGAAGCAGAACTCCAGCTTGAAGGGCACCCGGTCACATCCGGATGTCCTGACCCGGAGGCGAACAAGGTCGTCCTCCATGCTGACCTCCACCCGGTAGGACAGCTCCAGCAGGCTCACCCTTTCCCGCCGGGAATGGTCCATCTGCTCCCAGACGCTGGTCTGTGTCTCCATGGGCATCCTGTAATCCGCCTTTGCGGTGAAATGCATTTCGTAGCCGTCGTCAACCGGCAGGATCTTCTCCCCCCGGAACTGGGCCACGGCGAAGAATGAGGCGCACATGCGCACATAGCAGCGCAATCCCCCCTTCTGGATGAACAGGAAGTTAGGGTTGTTCTCCAGCAGGGTCATGCTGCAGTCCCCCTTTCTTTTCCGGACGATGCCGGAGAGGGGATAAAAGACCTCATAGTCCGAAGGCAGGCCTCCCTGTTCCGGTTCGTATCCCCGGAGCGCAGGTTCCAGCATGTAAAGCCAGAGCACGGCGGGGACGGACTTTCTCCTCTCCAAAGAGGATGTGAAGATTTCTTGCGCGAAGGCGGCATATCCCGGGTCGTTGAACAGCCTTGCGCCTTCCAGGTAGATCGGGTAATATGTCTCGGGGAAAAATTTTTGGCCCGGGGTGGTCTCCCCCTTGTCCTTCCTCCTGGAATTCTGGGTGAACACGCTCATGTCGGGCTCTATGTAGTGGTAGAGAAGGTCCATGTTCCTGCGGACATGCCCCAGGATGTCGTTTCGTCCCAGCTCCTCCGCGATGATCATCAGGGAACTGTCATTGATTGCGTTGTACATCCCCGGGGAACGCTCGGTGAACTCCCCGTATTCGTCTATGTCGATGCCCTCTGCCAGGAACTTCAGCGCCTTATCCTTCAGGTGTGCCTCCCCGGTGATGCTGTGGGCGAGGAGCAGCCCCGCTGCGTCCACCCAGCGGTGGTTGGGGGTGTGGAAACCACCGGTGTACAGTCCCCGGGCCAGCTCCTTCAGGACCTTGAAGGCCTTTTCCGTGAGGCCAGGATGGGTTGTCTTCCCGCCGTATCCGTCCATGATCCGGTAAGCCCTGGCGAAGGCGTGCATCTCGAACCCCGGGGAAGCCACGAAGTTGGAGATGAGATTGTCCACTCCCCCGTTGTCCCGGAATTTCCGCCGGATGAAGTCCAGGATGCGGTGCATGGCTTCCAGGCATTCCACGCTTTCATGATGCCGGGAGTCCGGGCAGAAAAAACAAGCGGTGATGTGCATCAGGCTTCCGATGGCCCCATAGGGCTCATGCAGGCCGTGGTCATTGCCGATGCCGCCGTATTCCGTGCTGTTGTGGTCCTTGTTCTGCATTTTCAGGATGTGGTCCACGGACAGATCCGAGGACCTGATGATCTCCGGGTAATGTCTTTTCATTCAGTAGGCACCCGCTTTCTTGACTTTCTCCATGATTGCGCATATGTTCCTGAAGCTCACCTCATCGGGGATGGAATGGTCGGAAGCGAAAATATATCCGCCGTTTTCCTTGAGCACAGGCAGTTTTTCCTCAATTTCAGCAATGATCCTGTCGGTGTCTGACCAGTTCACCGCATCGATGCCCCCGTGGAGCACCAGGGCATCCCCGTACCGGGCCTTGAGGGCGAGGGGGTCCATTCCCGCCTTCACCTCCAGGGGGTTGAGGCAGTCCAGGCCCATGTCCACCAACTCGGGGACAAAGGGGTTCACATCCCCGCAGGAATGCAGGTGGGCCTTGATTCCTTTCCCATGGGCCCAGTCGATGGCCCTTTGGTGGAAGGGCTTGAGCAGCTCCCGGTACATGGCAACGGAAAAAAACTGGTTGTTCTTGTATCCCATGTCGTCGCACCACCGGAAGCTGTCGAAGGTGTATCCCTTGTCCCACACCATGTCCAGCAAACGCAAGTTGACGTCCAGGAAGGTCCCGAACATGTCCATGACCCACTCCGGGTCCGTCACCAGGGCCATGAGGACCCGTTCAGTGCCGACGATCCAGGAATGGGTGACATCGAAACCGAACCATCCCCCGGCCTGGATCCAGCATCCCCGCTCTCTCCATTGCCCGTAGTTTTTTTCCAGCCTCGCCCAGTTGATCCGGTCGGCGGAGGGGAAAATGTCCTTTTTTGCCTTTTCCCAGTCCTCCGGGGTCTTGATCCAAAAATCCACGAACTCCGGCGTCGAGGTGATGTTCCTGAACTGCTTCAGGGTGGCGCCAAAGCTGGTGGTGTAGAGCTTGTATGCCTCGGTTTCCTCCAGCACCTCCGCAGGAAAGCGCGGGCTGTTGTCCACCCCGATGTCCACGATCATGTCCAGGTCGAAGTACTCCTCAAAGCCCACGTCCGGCATCCCCTCCCGCTTCCAGCGTTTCAGCGTGGTGGGCCAGGGATAGTCGCTGACCGGGACACGGTCCGCCTCCCGGTGTTCGAAGATCCTCTTCATGCGCTCCCGTGTGTTCATCTTTCCGCGGTTCCCTCCCATGCCTTCCATTTGTGGTCGATCCTGCTGAAGATCTGCACCAGGTAGTCGTTGGCAGTATACTGGGGAGTGGAAAAGATTGGGACCCCCCTGTGATGGATCCGGCAGCCGTTGACCATGCCGTAGTCCAGCCTGTCCCCGGACTCCCGGACAAAGCAGAAATCCGCATCGCTTATGATTGTGCCATGTTCCATCTTGCCGGTTTCCCAGTTATACATGGGGGAACGGTCGTCCACATAGTGGATGAGGTTCCTGTCCAGGTCCAGTTTATATGCCAGACGGATTGTCTGTTTTCCTTCATAGACAAGGGAAAGCCCGCTCTTGTCCTCCTGCTGCCGCTCAATCCGGAGCCTGCCCGCGATTTCCTCAGGGGGGATTGAACGCTCATGGGCCGTCAGCAGGGTGACGAGGATCTCCCGGCCGTCCTGGCCAAAGGACCTGGAGACACACTGGCTGACCATGCAGGCATCCCCGTGGTTCCGCCGTATCTGCTCGGCCATGACGCTGCCCTTTTCACCCAGGAACTCAATGAGAAGGGAGTGGGCAGGGTCGTTCCGCCAGGGGTTTGCATCGTTCTGTCCCCGGTTGATGGTGTCCACCCGGGCCTCGAAGGCCCTGTTTCCCGCCGAGTCCGCGGTCTGTGAATGCCAGAGGTTTCCGATGGTGATATCCTTTCCTCCTGCGCCGTCGACCCAGTCCACGATGACATATGCGTCCTCGGATTTCAACCAGGTGATGCTCCGGTCCCAGGTGAGTCCCAAGGGCCGGACGTGTGTCCTTGTCCGGAGATAATCCAGTATCCCGAAGGACTGGAAGTGGAGCTTCTCCGTGTCCACCCTTCGGTAATAGCCCTCGTCATGGAGGGCATCATAGGCCGACCGGGTGACATCCCTCAATCCCTCCCGGAAAACCAGCCTGTTGTGGTAGAGGTCCGCCCGGTACTTCCCGTTGGGAAGACGTTCCCTGTAGCCCCCGTCATGGAGCAGGATGCTCCCCTTTTTCTCCAGTTGGATGACGGAACCCTCGTCCCCGTGGCCATGGTGCATCTTCTCCGCCTTGACAGGGATGGAGGTGCGCAGGTATCTTCTCGGGATA
>JAWOHX010000144.1:0-4265 GCA_046484975.1 Clostridia bacterium | reverse complement strand
GGGATGCACTTCATCACCCATCCGGACCCAGCCGACGATATTGTTGTGATCAAAATAGTCCACCTCTTTGCCATAGGCATGACGGGTCCGCAGATACAGCAGCTTGTCAATGATTGCCTGCTGACCTTCAATGGATTCCTCTGATTTGACGCCATAATAGTCCCCATAGAATATTTTCGGATAGCCGTCCTTACGAAGCAGGATCAGTGCATAGGCCAGCGGCTTGAACCAGGGTTCCACCCAGGATTGCAGGGTCTGAGTCGGCTGGGAGTCATGATTGTCTACAAAAGTCACGGCATGGTCCGGATGTTCCCGGACCAAAGCTCCCTCAAAGATCCTGCTCATATCGTACCGATTTCCAAGTTTGCTGGCAGCATGCATGTTGAAATGGAGCTTCACATCAAAGAGGTCCATCTCGAAGCTGGTGTTGTCCAGGTAGTCGTTGATCTCTCCTATGTCCTGATTCCAGTATTCACCTACAGCATAAAAGTCTTTGCGGTATTCGCCCCTGATCTTCCGGATCAGATCGCGTATGAAGAAATCATTGATGTGCTTGACTGCATCAAAGCGGAACCCGTCCACACCAGTCTCATTGACAAACCAGAGGGCCCAGTTCCGGATCTCCTTGACCACATCAGGGTGCTTGTAGTCAATGTCATTGAACATGAGGTAATCAAAATTACCGTTTTCGTAAGTAACGCCCTGTGACCAGCCTTTGTTGACACCCTCGATCATATAGACCGCTCGTTTGTTGTTTTTTGCATCAAAGTCTGTTCCGGAGAAATGGACCCAGCTCCATTTGAATGCGGAATACTGATCCCCTCGCCCAGGGAAGGTGAATTTTGTCCAGGCTTCTATTTCGTAGGGCTCTGATAACGCCTTGGTCCGGTCGGAAGGATCCATTTCCCTGGCCATGAAAGTCTCCTTTTCATCGCCATTGGCTTTGTGGTTCAGGATCACATCGGCATAAACACGGATCTCATGTTCATGAAGCACACGGATGGCTTCCAGGAGCTCTTGCCTTGATCCGTATTTGGTTTTGACCGATCCCTTCTGGTCAAACTCGCCCAGGTCATAGAGATCATAGGTGCCATACCCTGTATCGAAGGGGGATGTGGACTTGAACGCCGGCGGGATCCATACACTGGTGATGCCCAGGTCCTTCAGGTGCCCGGCATCCTCCTTCAGGCGGATCCAGAGGTTGTTCTCAAGATCCCCCATATACCATTCAAAATATTGAAACATGATTCCATTACGGGCCATATATACGTTTCTGCCTTTCAGTGACCACACCCAGCGGCTAGGGGTGCGATGCGTTGAATGAACCTGACATAACCGTTGCACTGAATGTGCCGGAGATTCCCGAACCATCGGCAACGCCGTTGAACCTAAACCCAAAAGGCTGCTTTTCTGCATCAACTATAATTTTAATATTATCTTTATTAATAACCAGCACACCTTCCCACAAATCATCCACAGGCTCAAGGAAGTCGGTGCTTGAGGTCAGTTGCTGCAGTTGTACCCTTATGGTGCCGCCCTCTTGTTCCGGCGGTATCACCGTCATCACGCAGCCAATCTCGGTTCCTTTGATGGAAACCCTGGCGGTGGTTTCAGTCTCGATGCCAAAAATGTCAGATATCTGCTCCCCGATAACCCTTAAAACAATGTTGATGATCAGATCGATGGTCTTGGAACTTTCAATCTTGTATGACAAATCCCATGTTCCGTACAGGCTTGTCACATGGGTCTGTGCTGTCGTTTCGGCCAGGCTAAATCCATCCTTTTTGGAAATGCACCTCAGCGTGATCTGATATGGGCCTTCCAGCTCATATATGTGGGCGGCGACGGGTTTATCCGTTTCGAGTATTTCTGTTCCGTCTCCAAAATCCCACATGTAGATCACATCCCTGGGAGCTCCTTCGACCTTTGCTTTGAATCCTGTTTCGATGCCTTGTATCAATTGATACGGCTGTTCCATAAACTCCATGAGGATCTTTTGGTCATAATTGACTTTAATTCTTTGGAAATCAGAATAGAAGGCATTTCCCAAGGATTGACTATCCATCTCAATCAGGAATCCGATATGGTTGATTCCTTTTTCCAGTTCCAGGGTGTATTCCTTTGATCCTGTAAAACCATGCAGGTTTTTTACACTGACCTCTTTGACGGGCGATATGTCCTTGTAGCAGGACGTAAGAAGATTGCCAAAGTTTTTGATTCTGAAGACGATTTTACCTGCCAGGGATGGATCGACGGAGGCTGTTTCCTCCATGTCGACATCGTACTGGTCCTTAAAGGGTTCCCAGGTCTTATTTCCCGTAACCGGGTCGATTTTCACAAGACGTTCTATGCTGTACACCGGAAACTGGTTCGTGTCGTTGCCGATGGTCCGGTCGAGTACTTTTTCATATAGTGCCGCTACGCTGGAATAGTCGATCATCCCTGTCTTGCCATAGTAGTATATCTGGTCAAAGCCGATTTCACCGCTTTTTGCAATCTCATTGGCGTTTATACCCGAATTATATGTCCGGAAGGAACCGTTGTCATCGAAATGCACCGTCCTCGCCACTGTTCCCGGGTAGTTGGGATCGCTGATGTAAATAACACCTGCGTCGATTTTATACGCGACGAGGGCATGCCCAACATTTTGGACATTACCGGCAGAATCGGTATAGTCTCCGCGGATGCTCATATATTGAGGTTCCCCTGTCATCATCATTGAAAAGGCAAAGGCAGAGTATGAATTGATATCCCCCGTATTGACATATTCATTGAAAAACTTGCGGCTTCTGGAATTCCAGTCCAGAACATTCTGGGTGACGGAACAGAAGCGGTAGCCGAGGGAATCATCCTGCCAGAAATCTATGGTGCCGTAACCATAGGTGTTATTGTCGAAGCGACCATATAATCGCCTCTCTCCGTCCCCCTGATGTTTTTCCGTATAATACCACATCATGGTAATTGCCTGGCCGGCACAATGGCCATGGGGCGCTATCCAGGAACCCCGGTTCACGAATTGCCAGTCGTCGTAGCCCGGAGTAAAGCCTGTGTTGATCTGGATGTTCTTCAACTGTTCCCGATTGGTCTCGGCAACAAGGATATCGGAAAAATGGCAGGTCATGAGCGTTATGGAATCCGAAGTGATTTCCGTAAAGGGAATTCCCTCCAGCCTGCCAGTTTTTTTGTCATAATAGAAGCCCATGGCAAATTTATCGGGGTCCGTACTGACCGGAATCGTCACCTTCATTGGCTCTGAGGAGAATGCCCCGCCGTTGTCAATGGTAATAAGGGGTGTGACCGGATTGAAGTTTGAACCGAAAGAATGGCTCTTTATTTCACTGACCGATATCGTGAAATCCTTCTTTTGCTCATAGGCATTCTCCGGAATGCCGATCTTCAAACCGTCAATGGGGCTTGAGGAATCTGAAATCAGGATCTCACCGCCAGCCACGGGAATGGATGCCGAAACAACGGTTGCTTTTTTACCGACGGTCATGTTGTTGTCTGAGTTATTCAACAGGACCCATGTCAGAGTGCCTGCGCCAATGATCAATACAAGGATGGCAACAAGGCAACCCAGCTTTTTTTTGGGTTTTTGCCGTTTTGGCATGGCTGGTTCAGGAGGAATTCCTGCAGAGGACTGCCACAAACGATACGCCTGCTCATGGGAAAGCCACCCATTGGAGCCGGCCTGGGCAAACACATCTCCTTGATACAAATGTCCAAGTGAAGAGAATCGAAGCAGTTGCTCTGCAGAATATGGGCCCAGCTGTTGCTGGTTCCTTAAAATATACCACTGATCCATCGGCTCGCACCATCCTTTGCAACTCAAAGTGATGGCCTAATTATCCCATAGAAGGCAGGGTATGGCAATGAGTCATTCAATGCGGCCAATCCATGAAAAAATCAATCTGTCGAAAGAAAGTCGTGGCGCTATAGGTATCCTTGGGTATGTTTTTCTCCTGCGTCTATCGATAAGTGCTATTGTGATGCAGTATAATGGAGCCATGGGGTGCAAACAAAATGAATGGCATCCAAAGGATGGAGTGGGAGATGCGGGAAAGCAAATGGGGGAGGCCATGATGATCTACACGAAAATGACAAAAAAGGCGATGCTTTTTGCTTTCAATGCCCACAAAAACGATGTGGACAAAGGTGGAACACCATATATCTTTCATCCATTTCATCTGGCTGAGCAAATGGATTCAGAGGAAACAGTGATGATTGCTCTGCTGCATGATGTTGTTGAAGATACTGACCTGACT
>JAWOHX010000122.1:0-9809 GCA_046484975.1 Clostridia bacterium | reverse complement strand
CGGCAGCCGACACAAATGCGGCAGCGACCAGCAACGATGCGGCCGCCGCGATGATCCCCCTGGATGGCGATATCATTTCTCGTTCCTATCTTTTCTCAGCTTCAGACGAAGCACGGCATCGCCGCTGAAAGGCGCCTTGAACATCCAGGCCAAAATCCAGCCATTCCTCCAGCCGGTGGTCTTTCAGCGGGTCAAGTTCCTTGGACGCAAAGCCAAAAAGCCAGAATCCTGACGGATATGTGGGGACATGGAACCCATAGACTTTCGCAATGGGAAAAACAGATTTTATTTTTCCCCGGGCCCTTTTCATTTCTTTCTGATAGGCCTCATAAAAAGGGCTTTCATGCTGGTTGATGAGGATTCCCCTGTCATTCAGGACCCTGTGGCAATTCCGATAGAAATCCGTGGTGAACAGGCCTTCCCCCGGCCCGATGGGATCGGTGGAATCCACCAGAATCAGGTCATATGATCCCTTTTCCGCTCTTTTGACAAATTCCAGTCCGTCTTCAAAATACAAACGGATCCGGGAATCCTTGTCCAGTATGGAGGACGTGACGGGCAGATATTCCTGGCACAGCCTGACCACACGTTCATCGATTTCCACCATGTCGATGATATCAACGGAAGGATACCGGGAGACTTCCCTTGCGGTGCCGCCGTCCCCACCGCCGATGATCAATACCTTTCTGATGTCGGGTCTTGTGGCGAAGGCCGGGTGGACAATCATATCGTGATAGGCGAACTCATCCTTTTCCGTGAGCATCATCAGCCCGTCCAAGGTGAAAAACCTTCCGAATGTCCGGGATTCGAAAAAGTCGATTCTCTGGAAAGGAGTTTTTTCACTGTACAGGTGCCGGGACACCTTGATGGAGAATTTCACATCCTCCGCATGGAACTCTGAATACCACAGGTCCGTCATGTCATCATTCCTCCCCAAGCACAAGGATGTCATCGGTGCCGCTTGTATTCATGATGATGCAGCTCTGATCCTTGTAAAATCGGTAATGGTCCACCACTTCCCGGGATATTCTTTCCCCGGGGATGATCAGGGGGATGCCCGGAGGATAAATCATGATGGATTCCCCGGATATTTCCCCGATGGAATGTTCAATGTCCATCATTTTCTTGGGACTGTAAAAAGCATCCCTGGGACTGACCACGGTGGAGGGTTTTTTGAAAAAATCGCCGATGGAAAAGGACAAAGGAGGCTTTTTGCCAAAATATTTCCTGCTGATGTCCTGCAGGGCTTCCACCAGCTTGAAAATACTGTCCCGGGTATCCCCGATGCCAACCACGGCAAGGACCACATAGGTTTCCGCCAGCTCCACCTGGATGAGATATTTCTCCAGGAGAATGTCGTATACTTCGAACCCGGTGAGGCCAAGGCCGTTGACCCTGACCACCAGTTTGGTTTCATCGATGTCGTAGACTGAAGACCCGTTCAGATAATCCTTGGTGATCACCGACAACCCGGAAGTACTGTTGAGAACCATTCGAGCCTCATCCAGAGCGTTCAGGATTTCCCCGAAGCGGGATTCCCCTTCGCTCACCAGTTTTTGTCTGGCCAGGTCCAGACTGGCCATAAGAAGATAGGACGCACTTGTGGTCTGCATCAGGTTGATGGTGGTCCGGACCCTGGAAAGATCCACGTTTTTGTCATTGGCAAGCAATATGGAGCTTTGGGTGAGGGATCCGCAGGTCTTGTGGACGCTTGCGGTGACCAGGTCCGCACCCAGCGCGGAGGCGTTGAAGGGAAACCTGTCATGGAAAGGGAAATGGGCCCCATGGGCCTCGTCCACCAGCACCAGCACCTTGTTCCGGTGGCACAGCTTGATGATGCTGGCCAGGTCCGATACGATACCGAAATAGGTGGGATGGATCATCAGCAACGCCTTGATGTCCGGGTTTTCTTTTAAGGCTTTTTTTACACTGTCATAAGTCAACCCATTGGAAATGCCGTATTCATGGTCGATGAAGGGTTCGATGAAAACGGGGAGAGCCCCGCTCAGGATGATGCCGTTGATTACGGATTTATGAATGTTCCGTGGAAGCAGGATCTTGTCCAGGGGGTTCAATACGGACATGATCATGGCCTGGACACCGAATGTGGACCCGTTCACCAGCATGTAAGCCTTGTCCGCCTTATATGCGGAGGCGATCAGGTCTTCCGCTTCCATGATGACCCCATAGGGGCTGGACAGGTTGTCCAGATCCTTGGTGGAGTTGGCATCATAACGGACGACGGCATCCCAGAATGCATCCCCCTCAATCAGGGAAAATACTTTCTTGTGCCCCGGCACGTCAAAATGCACGACTGGCTTTTCAGTATATTCTTTCAACGCCGTATACAGTGGCGTCCTGGATTTCTTCATACCTATACTCCGTAAGGCATGTTCTTGCCGTAGAATATCTCGTCCATTTCCTTTTGGAGCTTCCGGGTGATCATGTTGACCTCCCCGGAGTGAATGCTATCCTTGGTCAATCCGAAAAGATAATTGTCCAGGTCGAAGGTTTTGAGTTTGCATTTGGTGTGGAAAATATTCTCCTGATAGATGTTCACGTCGATGAGCTGGTACTGGCGCTTCACATCCTCCGGAACGAAATTCTGGATGGAATTGATGTCATGGTCGATGAATATCTTGTTCCCAGTGATGTCCCGGGTGAACCCGCGGACACGGTAATCCATGGTCATGATGTCTGCCTCAAAGCTTTGGATGAGGTAGTTCAGTGCTTTCAAGGGCGAAATCTGCCCGCAGGTGGATACGTCGATGTCAGCCCGGAAGGTGCAGACCCCGCCGTCGGGATGATACTCGGGATAGGTGTGGACGGTGATGTGGCTTTTATCCAGGTGCATGGCAATGGCTTCCGGGGAGGGTCCCGGAGACTCCCCTTCGTTGATTTTGGGCGGCAGGGCGTGGTTCTCGCTGATGAGGAACGTGACGCTGGCTCCCTGGGGATCGTAATCCTGCTTTGCAATGTTCAGAATGGTGGCCCCTATGATCTGGGTGACATGCTCCAGGATGAAGGTGAGCCGTTCGGCGTTATACTGTTCGTCGATATATTCGATATATGCTTTCCGATCGGAGACGGTCTTCGCATAACTGATGTCGTACATGTTGAAGCTCAGGGTTTTCGTCAGGTTGTTGAATCCGTGTAATTGTACTTTTGCCAATGCATATAATCTCGCTTTCAAGGGATTTTCCAGTCAAGGTCCCAGGCAAGGGACGATTTTCATTATATCACGATTGGATTTTTATTCAACAAGAATTGCAGGGCGCCATCAGGGGGATAGCATAAAAAAAGCTCCGGCCGAAGCCGGAGCAGGATGTGTCAGTCAATAGGCCTTTCCCCAGTAAACCATCTTCTCAGCGGGTTTTTTGCAGCACACACAGATGTCGGCGATGCTTTCCTGTTCGAAGGGAATGCATCGGGCAGTGGCCCCCGTTTCTTCCCGGACCTTGTCCTCGCAGCCATCGTTTCCGCACCACATGGCCTTCACGAAGCCGGGGGTCTTGTCAAGGATTTCCTTCATCTCTCCCATGGTACGGGCAGTGAAGGTTTTCTTTTCCCGCGCATCCAGGGCTTTTTCATACAGGCCCTTCTGGATGTCATCCAGCATATGGGAAACCTGCCTGTCCAGGTTGTCCAGGGAAATGATGGACTTTTCCCCGGTATCCCTCCTCACCAGGACACACTGGTTGTTCTCCATGTCCTTTGGTCCGATCTCCAGGCGCAGGGGAACGCCCCGCATCTCGTGTTCGCTGAATTTCCAGCCGGGTTTCTTGTCGCTGTCATCCACCAGGACCCGGACGGCAGGCTTCAATTTGTCCCTGATTTCAAGGGCTTTCCCAAGAACCCCTTCCTT
Source organism: Clostridia bacterium (assembly GCA_046484975.1). Taxonomy (GTDB): domain Bacteria; phylum Bacillota; class Clostridia; order DUPQ01; family DUPQ01; genus JAWOHX01. Next base: position 5,944 of record JAWOHX010000122.1, on the reverse strand, counting down.
GTGCTGCTGGACGGGGACAATCACCACCTGGACAGGAGCGATGGCAGGAGGCAGCACCAGTCCCCGGTCATCCCCATGGACCATGATGATTGCTCCGATAATCCGGGTGGAAACCCCCCAGGAAGTCTGATGGACATATTGCAATTGGTTGTTCCTGTCAGTGTATTGGATGTTAAAGGCTTTTGCGAAACCATCCCCGAAATTGTGGGTGGTCCCGGACTGCAGGGCTTTCCCGTCGTGCATCAGGCTTTCGATGGTATAGGTGGCATTGGCGCCGGCGAATTTTTCCCGGTCGGTCTTTTGTCCCTTGATCACGGGAATGGCCAGGACATCCTCGCACATCCGGGCGTACACATGAAGCATGCGGATGGTCTCTTCCTGGGCTTCCTCTGCGGTTGCATGGGCGGTATGGCCTTCCTGCCAAAGGAACTCCAGGGTACGGAGGAAGGGACGGGTGGTTTTCTCCCATCGCACAACGGAACACCACTGGTTGTACAGCTTGGGAAGATCCCGATAGGAATTGATGATGTTGGCGTAATGCTCGCAGAACAAGGTCTCTGAGGTGGGACGCACGCAAAGACGCTCCGCCAGCTTTTCACTGCCACCGTGGGTGACCCAGGCCACTTCCGGCGCAAACCCCGCCACATGGTCCTTTTCTTTCTGCAACAGGCTCTCCGGGATGAACATGGGCATATATACATTCTCATGCCCGGTCTCCTTGAACATACCATCCAGGCTTTTCTGGATGTTCTCCCAGATGGCATATCCGTATGGACGGATCACCATGCAGCCCCTCACGCTGGAATAGTCCACAAGATCCGCCTTTTTGATGATATCCGTGTACCATTGGGCGAAATCCTGGTCCATGGGGGTGATTTCTTCCACAAATTTTTTCTCCGTGGTCATTTCCTTCACTCCTGTCTATAAAAATATACAAAAAAACCTTCATCCAAGGGACGAAGGTCATCCGCGGTACCACCCTAATTGGCATAAAACCCAACTCACAAAGCTTTTAACGGGGCTCATCCGCCGGCCTCATCGGCCGCATCTCCGGGGTGGGCGGAACAACCGGGTTGCCTGTGAAACATTCCAGCCATAGTTTCACTCTCTGCAGGCAAAGTTTTTCCTTGGTCCCTTCATCGATTCCCTGCGATATGCTCCATCATAATATAGTTGCTGCCACTTTGTCAACGTGCGGTTCTTCCTGCACCTGCATAGGAAAGGGGACTGTTTGCGGCCATTTGCAGTCTTTACGGGAGTCAAAGGAAGCATTGGAACTCAATCCGGTTTCCCTCAGGGTCGAGGGCATAAAACTGATGGATGCCGAATTCCGGCCGGTGGGAAGGCTGGCTTACCAGGGAAATCCCCAGAAGAGGCTCCTGGACTTTCAGCTTTTCATAGATGCTGTCCACCTGCTCCCGGGAATCAAGGACAAAACAGACCACCCCCATGCCGGTATGATTCCCGTACCCGGTACAAAAGCCGATGGAGCCTGATGGCGTCAGGTATATGCGACAGGAGCCCTGGTCATGGGACATGGGAAAACCGAGAAAGCCATGATAAAAGGCATGAGTCTTTTCCAGGTCCTTTGCCGGGAGGAACGTGATCATCCCGCGCACATCATGAAGGTTATTGATTGTTCCCACTGTGAAACTCCTTTCAACCCGGATCCCCGGGTTTCAAAGCCCGAACAGGTTCAGGGCGTTTCCTGCGGCAATCCGGTGGAAGGTCTCTTCCCTTATCTTTTCTTCCGCCTTCATTTTCATCAGGAAATCAAGAGAAAGGGCGGGCTGGTCGTCCGTGCAGATGTCGGTCCCGAAATACAGCTTGTCCCGGAATTCCTCCAGGAAAGAAGAGGCATGGTCACGATCCCTCATCAGGGCGTTGGCACCGCTCCTGGCGGAGAGCTCGGCATGAAGGTTGGGATACTCCCGGAGAAGGGCCACGGTACGTCCCTGTTTTTCCACCGGATACCCGGGATATCCGAAGCGGTCTTCTTCCGCGGCCAGTCTGGAAATTTCCGCCCAGAAGGCAGGACCGTGGCCGATGAAAAGAAGCTTTGGGAATTCATTCAGGCAGGACTCCAGCCTCGGCAGGCCGGGTTCGTCGTAGAGGCCATATCCCGTTCCCGGGTTCCCTGTGAGGTCAAAGATCAAAGGGAATCCGATCTCTTGCACGTGTCGGAAGAGATTGCGCATTTTGGGATGGTCCAGCTCCATGTTGGGCATCACCTCCCCGATACCCCTGCAGCCGAGGGCCCGGTAGTGCTCAAGCAAATTGCCCAGGGGGGCGTCGGAGGTGTTGGTTAGGACCCGGGGATCGATGTTGCAGAAAGGGATGAACCTCCCATTGGAACGGTCTGCGATCTCAATGACCTCCCCCACTGACTGGGGCACATAGACCTCGGGGCTCACGATGGGAAGCAGGACGGCTTTTTTGATGCCCAGGGCATCATGCCTGCGGACCAGCTGCTCCGGCCCGATGAACAGGGATTCTCCGTTGCCTGAAGGGTACTGGTATTTGTATACATGGGCGTGAAGATCAAAAAACATGCTCTTTTTCCTTCCCTGATATCCATTATACCCCATATACCTTCTCCAGGGGACAGTTGTCCCTGTTGAAAAAAAGTAAAAATGGAGTACAATGTATGTGAACGATGCAAAAGGAGGAAAGGCATGAGATTCGATATCCTTCATCCGGCAGACCAGCTGGTGATGATCATGGAACGGCTCTACGGCTACGGGATGACAACCACATCGGGAGGGAACCTGTCCATCAGGGATGACAACGGCGATATCTGGATCACTCCAGGCGGGGTGGACAAAGGGACCCTGACGAGGAAGGACATTGTCCAGGTCAAACCCGACGGTTCCATGGTCGGCATCCACAAGCCTTCGGTGGAACTGCCCTTCCATACCCTGGTGTACAAAAAGAGGTCGGATATCAAAGCTGTGCTGCACGCCCATCCCCCTGCGCTCATCGCTTTCAGCATGGTGCGAAAGATTCCAAGCATCAACCTGATTCCAAATGTTCAGGATGTTTGCGGTAAAATCGGGATGGCTGAATACGACCTGCCCGGCAGCAACAGGCTCGGGGAAAAAATTGCAAAACTCTTTGAAAAAGGGAACACCACCGTGATGCTGGAAAACCATGGTGTCGTGGTGGGGCATGAGAGCTTGTTCCATGCCTTCATGGCTTTTGAGACCCTGGACTTTTGCGCCCGACTGGAGATTACGGCGAAACAAATCGGCACCCCTGTCGAACTTACGCAGAAATACCTGATGATTTCAAAAAGCAAGCAGCATGTGAACCTCAACGAGTTCATCCCCCATGGTTTTTCCAGCGAAGAGAGAAACGCCCGCCGGGAAATGTGCGAACTCATCCACCGGGCCTATGACCAGCGGCTGTTCACCAGCACCCAGGGAACCTTCTCACAGCGGCTTGACGAGAAGTCATTCATCATCACCCCGTACATGGTGGACAGAAAATACATCAGCCCCGATGACATCGTCCGGATCGAAAGCGGATGGAAACAGATTGGGAAAACCCCCAGCCGTTCCGTGGTGATGCACCAGTGCATATATGAGAAACATCCCGACATAAACTCTGTGATCATTGCCCATCCTTCCAACATCATGGCTTATGTGGTCACGAAGGAGGAATTCGATTCCAGAACCATTCCGGAGAGTTATATCATGTTGCGGAATGTCAAAAAACTTCCCTTTGGCTCCAATTTCATGCAACCCATCTTGGTGGCAGAGGCCTTTTCCAGAGAAAACCCGGTGATTCTGATTGAGAATGACTGTATCGTCGCCACCGGTAACAGCCTGCTGAATGCTTTTGACAGGCTTGAGGTGGCAGAATTCAGCGCAAAAGCCCTGATTGCCTCCCGGGCCATCGGCGAGGTGGTCCTGATTGACAAAAAGCAGATTGATGAGCTCGAGGTTGCATTCCATTTGAAATCACGTGTTGATAAAAACGCATGAAACAAGAGTGTTTATTAATAATATTAATTGAATGATTTATATTATTAAATATATCATTGACATTATCAAGAAAAATTCATAAAATCTATGTATCAAATATCATCAATGAGGCACTATGGAAAAGACGTCGGGCATTTGGAGGATATTGAAGGAATACCGGGGGAAGTGGCCCCTGTTGTTCATGACCATCCTCGGAGGCCTGGTGGGAAGCGGGTCCATGGTAATCTCCGGCATCCTTCTGAAACCCATCATTGATGCCCTTGTGGACAAAAATCCTGAGGGGTTTCGTACAGCCCTGCCGGCAATACTGATCTTCTTCAGCGTTGCAATCGTCATCGGGGTACTCTCGGGTTATGCCACCGCCAGGCTGGGGGAACATATTTCCATGGACCTGAGGAAAAGGACGGTGAAAAAGATATCCAGGCTTCCCATCGAGGAGACGGAAAACGTCCATTCCGGGGATTATGTGAGCCTTTTCAACAATGACATGATGCAACTATCCGAATTCCTCTCAAACAACATGCCCCGGTCCTTCGGCATGGTCTTCGCCGCGGTGGCCGGACTCTTTGCCATGTTCTACTTCAACTGGAAGCTCACCCTCATCAGCATCACGGTGATTCCCCTGTTTATGTTCCTTGCGGACAAGGCAGGAAAACCCCTGACAGCCCTGACGGAAAAGAAAAACGAGTCCCTTGCGGAGGTCAACGAGAAGAACCAGGATGCCATCGGCGGGTACATGGAGATCAAATCCTTCGGCCTGTATGACACACTGGAAGGGAAATACGCAGAGAACATCGGGGAGGTGGTGGCCCGCAGCATCAGGATTGTCAAGGCATCCATCCTGACCAACTTCACCACCATTTTTGCCAGGATCATCCCCGTCATCATTGTCATCGGCCTGGGTGTCTACTATGTCATCCAGGGCACCCTCACCCTGGGCGCCCTTCTGGCCATCATACAGATATCCAATGTACCCCTTGGTCTGCTGTCCCAGCTGGGACCGGTCATCATCATACCCTGGAAGAAGGCAAGGGGTTGCGCGGAAAGGATGTACGCGCTCCTGGACAAGCCTGAGGAACGCCTGGGAGGGCAGCATTTCCCATTCAATGAGCAGGCACCCGTGATTTCCTTTGAAGATGTCCATTTCTCCTACCGGGGCAAGGACAATGACGGGGAGAAGGAGACAAAGGTGCTGGAGGGGGTCTCATTTGAAATCCAAAAGGGCAGCACGGTGGCTTTCGTAGGGGAATCCGGTTGCGGGAAAAGCACCATCCTGAAGCTGATGGCGGGATATTATGAGCACCAGGACGGGGAAATTGCAATCGGAGGACATGACATCCGCAAATGGGATCTTTCCGCATTGCGGGAACACATGGCCCTTGTGGAACAGGAAACCTACCTTTTCCCGGGTTCGATTCATGAGAACATCGCCCTTGGAGGGTTGTCGCAGCATCCGGACATTTCCCCGGAACAAGTGAAACAGGCTTCCCAAAAAGCTGATATCTCAGGGTTCATTGAAACCCTGGAGCAAGGCTACGGGACGATAGTGCACGAGAGAGGCGTCCGGTTGTCCGGGGGACAAAGGCAAAGAATTGCCATTGCCCGGGCAGTATTGAAAGACAGCGATATCCTTCTGCTGGATGAACCCACTTCCGCTCTGGACGCCGAGAGCGAGAATTACATCGAGGCACAACTCAGGGGGATCATGGGAGGCCGGACCGTAGTCATCGTTGCCCATCGGCTTTCCACGATCAAAGACGCGGACAGGATCTACGTGATAAAGAACGGTGGGATTGCCGAGCAGGGACGCCATGATGAACTGCTGGCGAAAAACGGCGCCTACCGGGAATTGCTGGTTCGGCAGACGGAGGAAAAAAACCCATGAAGAAGATGGGCGTGAAAACCACTTTGCTATCATTGAAAAGGCTTCTTGGGCATATCCGGACCTATCGGAAACG